>NZ_JBFRCU010000004.1:0-154669 GCF_052113205.1 Inquilinus sp. YAF38
GGGCGATCGAGTATCTCGGCCGGCTGGACCATCAGGTGAAGCTGCGGGGCCTGCGGATCGAGCTCGGCGAGATCGAGGCGGGCTTGCGCTCATACCCGGGCGTCCGGGAGGCGGTGGTGCTGCTGCGCGCGGGGCGGCTGATCGGCTATGTCGCCGGCGAGACGCAGCCCGACGAGGCCGGGCTGAAGCAGCACCTCGCGGCCCTCCTGCCGGAATACATGGTGCCGTCGCGGCTGCTGTGGCTGGAGCATCTGCCGCTCTCGGCCAACGGCAAGCTGGACCGCAAGGCGCTGCCGGACCCGGAATGGGAGAGCGACGCGGACAGCCGGGCCGAGCCCGAGGGCGAGACCGAGCTCGCCATCGCCCGCATCTGGCAAGACGTCCTCGGCCTCGCCCGCGTCTCCCGACACGACGACTTCTTCCAACTCGGCGGACATTCGCTGGCCGCCATGAAGGTGCGGGCGCTGCTGCTGGAGCGGCACGGCCAAGCCTTGCCGATCCGCCATTTCTTCGACCATCCCACCCTCGCCGGGCTGGCCGCCAGCCTGGACCTCGGGCCTGCCGAGCAGCGCCTGGACGAGATGGACAAGTGGATGAGCGAACTCGAGGACCTGACATGACCGTCGACGCTCAGCAGATCGCCCGCCGTTTCGCCGCGCTGGCGCCGGACCGCCGACGTGCCTTCCTCGACAAGCTGGCCGAGCACGACGTGGATTTCGCCACCCTGCCGATCGTGCCGGTCGAGCGTGGCGCCGACCTGCCACTGTCCTACGCCCAGCGCGGGCTGTGGCTGACCTGGCAGCGCGACCCCGCCAGCCCGGCCTACACCATGGCCGGCATCCTGTCCCTGTCCGGCGATCTCGACGCCGCGGCGCTGCAGGCGGCAGCCGGCGACCTCGTCGCCCGGCACGAGGCGCTGCGCACCACCTTCGGCATCGATGCCGACGGCCGCCCGGTGCAGCGCCTCCACGCCGAGCTGGTGCCGCCCTTCACCATCCGAAACCTGCGTGCGGGAGGGGAAGCGGAGAGCGACGCCTTCGCCGAGGCCCTGGCGCGCCAGCCCTTCGACCTCGAAGCCGGGCCGCTGCTGCGCTTCGAGCTGCATGGGCTGGGCGACCGTGAGCACCGGCTGGTCCTGGCCCTGCACCACATCGTCGCCGACGGCTGGTCGATCGGGCTGCTCATCCGCGACCTCGCCGCCCTCTACGCCGCCCGGCGCGACGACAAGCCCGCCGGCCTGCCGCCGCTGGCGCTGCACTATGCCGATTACGCCGCTTGGCAGCGCGGCTGGCTCGAGGCGGGGGAGGAGGCGCGCCAGCTCGACGCCTGGAAGGCGGCGCTGGGCGACAGCCACCCACCGCTCGACCTGCCCTTCGACCGGCCGCGGCCGGCGGAGCGCAGCGACGCCGGGGCAGCACACCATTCGCGGCTGTCCGGGCCGGTCAGCAACGGGCTGCGCGCTTTGGCCCGCAGCCGCAACGCCTCGACCTTCATGGCCGTGCTGGCGCTGTTCAAGCTGCTGCTGGCCCGCAACGGCGGCGGCGACGACATCCGCATCGGCGCGCCCCTGGCCCATCGCGGCCGGGCCGAGACCCATCCGATGATCGGCTACTTCACCAATGTCGCCGTGCTGCGCACGGTGATCGACCAGCGCCAAGGCTTCACCGCCCTGCTGGACCAAGTGCGTGAGGGCCTGCTGGCGGCCGAGACCCGGATCGACGTGCCCTTCGACATGGTGGTCGAGGCGCTGGCCCCGCCGCGCCAAGCCGGGGTGCACCCGCTGTTCCAGGTGAAGTGCACCGAGCAGGCCGATGCGCCGGGCCGCGGCAACTTCGCCGGCTTGGCCATGACGCTGCGTGGCCTCGGCAGCGGCGCCGCGCATTTCGACCTCAGCCTCGACTTCACCGACCGGGCCGAGGGCATCGACATCCTGATCGCCTACACCACCGACGTGTTCGACGCGGCGACGATCGAGCGGCTGACGGCGGATTTTTCCGTTTTTGCCGAGGCCGTCGTGGCCGCGCCGGGGCGGCGCCTGGCCGATCTCGCGCCGGCCCCGGCGCCGGACACCGCGTTCGGGCCGGTGAGCGGCGAGGCTCCGGCGGATCTGGTCGCGGCTTGGCGGGCACAGGCCATGGCCCGGCCGGAGGTGGTCGCGATCCGGCATGAGGAGCGGTCCTACAGCCGGGCGCAGCTCGACCAGGCCTCCGACCGGTTGGCCCGCCGGCTGATCGCCTGCGGCCTCCGGCCCGAGGACCGGGTGGCACTGCAGATGGGGCGGACACCGGAATGGGTGCTCGGCATCCTCGGCGTGCTCAAGGCCGGCGCGGCCTATCTGCCGCTCGACCCCGCGGCACCGGTGGAACGGCGGGCCGAGCTGCTGGCCGACAGCGGTGCCCGCTGGCTGCTGGTCGATGCCGAGACGCCGGAGAGCTTCGGCTGCGAGGTGCTGCGCCTGTCGCTGGACGACGGCATCGATGAACCTCTGGCGCAGTTGCCCGAGCCGGCGCCCGGCCAAGCCGGCTGCCTGATCTACACCTCGGGATCGACCGGCAAGCCCAAGGGCGTGGTCGTCACCCGCGGCGGCATCGCCGACTACGCCCGCGGCGTGCTGCAGGTCCTCGGCCTGCCGGAGGGGGCGCGGATGGCGATGGTGTCGACCGTCGCCGCCGATCTCGGCAACACCGTGCTCTACGGCGCCCTGTACGGCGGCGGCGAGCTGCATCTGATCGACCCGGTCCGCGCCTTCGACCCCGACCGCTTCGCCGAATACATGGCGGCGCAGCGCATCGAGGTGCTGAAGATCGTGCCGAGCCACCTGCAGGCGCTGCTGCAGGCGCGCCGGCCCCAGGATGTGTTGCCGGTCCACACGCTGGTGCTGGGCGGCGAGGCCACCGGCTGGCCGTTGCTGGAGCGGATTCGGGAGCTGGCGCCGGGCTGCCGCGTGGTCAACCATTACGGCCCGACCGAGGCCACCGTCGGCGCGCTGTGCCAGCCTGCCGCCGAGGCTTGGCGCGCATCCGGCACGTTGCCGATCGGCCGGCCCCTGCCGGATGCCGCGGCGCATGTGCTGGACGACCACCTGAACCCGGTGCCGGCCGGGGCGGCGGGCCAGCTCTATCTCGGCGGCCCCGGCGTCGCGCGCGGCTATCTCGGCCGCCCGGACCTGACCGCGGAACGCTTCGTGCCCGATCCCTTCGGCCCGTCCGGCGCCCGGCTGTACCGCACCGGCGACCGGGTGCGGCGGCTCAAGGATGGCAGCCTCGAGTTCCTCGGCCGGGCCGACGACCAGGTGAAGATCCGCGGCCACCGCGTCGAGCCGGGCGAGGTCGCGACGGCGCTGCGCGGCCTCGACGGCGTCGCCGATGCTGCCGTGGTGGCGCTGCCGGCGGAGGATGGCCGGATGCAGCTCGTCGCCTATGTCGCGGCGCCTGCCGGCACCGATCTGGAGGCGGTGAAGGCCAAGCTCGCCACGCGGCTGCCGGACTACATGGTCCCGGCCGCCTGGATTCGGCTCGACGCCCTGCCGGTCACCGCCAACGGCAAGCTCGACCGCAAGGCGCTGCCGACGCCCGAGGCGGCGAAGCCGGCTGGCGACCCGCCGCGCGGCGAGACCGAGCAGGCGCTGGCCGTCCTCTGGTCCAGCCTGCTCGGCACCGATGCGATCGGCCGCGATGACAACTTCTTCGCTCTCGGCGGGGATTCGATCCTCAGTCTCAAGCTGCTGGCCCGGATCCGCAAGCAGGGGCTGGCGGGAGGGCAGGCTCTGACCTTGGCCGATATCCTGAATGCCCGCAGCCTGGCCGATCTCGCGGCCCGGATCGCGCCGGCGCCGCCAAAGGGGCCGGAGGTGGTGCATCTGCAGCACGGCGGCGACGGGGTGCCGCTCTACTGCCTGCCCGGGCTGATCGTGAACTCGACCGAGTTCGCCTCGATGGTCGCGGCGCTGGGTGGCGACCGACCGGTCACCGGCTTCGTCAGCCACGTCTACACCGGGCAGCGCTGGCGCGGCTACGACATGCCAGCGCTGGCCGAGGAGTTCGCCGCTCATATCGAGCGCACCGCCGGCGGACGCTGCGCCCTGCTCGGCTGGTCCTCCGGCGGCGACCTGGCCTTCGAGACGGCGCACCGCCTGAAGGGGCGCGTGGCTGTCGAGTTCCTCGGCCTCGTCGACGTCTTCGAATCTGTCGATTTCCGCACCGAGCAGCTGCCGTCGGCGGAGGAGCGGCAGCGGGCCGCGACCCTGCTCGAGCGGTGGCTCGGCCGCTCGGCCATGGCGGCGCAATGGCGGTCGCTGTTCGGGCTGATGGACGAGGCCGAGAAGGCGGCTCTGGACGAGTATGTCCTGGCCCATGCCGGCGGCCTGCCGGCCGACGGGCCTGACCTGACCTCGCGCGAATTCGAGCTGTGGGCGATGCTGGACAAGCGGCTGCGCGCCGCGCGCTACGCCTACCGGCCGCTCGATCTGCCGGTGCATGTCTGGCAGGCGGAGGATTCGCTGGGCCGGCCGGAGCGGCTGCGCGACTGGAGCCTGCTGGCCCCGGTGGCGGCGCTGGTCCGGGTGCCGGGCGCCACCCATCTCGACATCATCCACGCCCCGGATTTCCAGTCCGGCGTCCGTGAGGCGCTGCGCCGGGCCGATGCCATCACGGCGGTAGCGGCACAGTAGGGGGAAGTCTGCCGGTCAGTGCGGATAGCTGATCGGCGGGCCGCCGGCCGGGTTGGGCAGGACGCCCATCGGGATGCCGTAGATCGCCTGCAGCCGCTCGGGCTGCAGGATGGCGTCGGGCGCGCCGCGGGCGATCAGCCGGCCGGAATGCAGCGCCACGATATCGTCGCAGAATCTCGCCGCCATGTTGATGTCGTGCAGCACCACGACGACGCCCAGCCCGCGGCTTCGGCTCAGCCGCTGCACCAGCGCCAGCACGTCGACCTGATGGGCGATGTCGAGGGCGGAGATCGGCTCGTCCAGCAGCAGGCAGGCGGCGTCCTGCGCCACCAGCATGGCCAGCCAGGCGCGTTGCCGCTCGCCACCCGACAGAGTCTCGACCAGCCGGTCGCCGAAGGGGGCGATGTCGGTCAGCGCCATCGCCTCCTCGACCTTCTCCCGGTCGACGGTGCCGAAGCGGCCGAGCGCGCCATGCCAGGGATAGCGCCCGAGCGCCACCAGTTCGCGCACCAGCAGGCCGGAGGCGGGCGGCGTCTGCTGCGGCAGATAGGCGACCCGGCGGGCGAAGGCACGGTCGGCCCAGTCCCGCAGCGGCCGGCCTTCGAACTGGACCGAGCCCGCGCTCGGCGGTTGCTGCCGCGCCAGGATCTTCAGCAAGGTCGATTTGCCGGAGCCGTTGTGGCCGATCAGCCCGGTGACCCGGTGCGGCGCCAGCGTGATATCCAGCGGCTGCAGTAGGGTGCGGTCGGCCACGGCGAAGGCGGCCTGCGACAGCTCGAACATCGCCGGCGCGGCCTCGATCCCGGCCGCAGGCGCGGGGGCAGTGTGGTTCATGCCGGTCTCGCTTTCACCAGCGGGCAGGTCGAGCACAGCTCGAGGCTGGGGATCAGATAGCGGATGCAGCAGACCCGCCGCAGCCTCTTTTGCTGGCCGTCGCGCTCGACATAGCGCACCGGCTCGAACAGCGGGTTGCCGCGCCGGCCGGGCCACTCGCGGCTGGCTAGCAGGGCGCGGGCCTGGGCCGGGCCGGGGCCGCGGGCCATGCCGGACTCCTCGATCTGCCGCAGCAGGTTCTCGAACAGGTTGCCGACATTGCTCCACAGTACCTTCGCCGAGGCGCCGCTCTGCGCCACGACCGCCCGGATCAGCGGGTCGATATGGCCGTCGACCAGCGTGCCGAACCGCTCGAAACCGTCGGCCGGCGCGGCCCGGCCGCCGCCATGCGGTAGCCGGAAGGCCGTGGTCTGCCCGTCCGGAGCGATGATCACATCGACCTCGTCGAGGTCGGTCGGCAGCCCATGCTCCAGCAGCAGGCTGGCTGCCATCACCGGCGTCAGCAGCGTCCAGAAATGGAACTTCGACCACATCGAAGCCACCGCCCGCGGCTCCGGCTGGTCGTAGCGCTGGGCGAAGCGCTCCAGGATCGGGCCTAGCACGGCGGGGTCGAGCAGGTCCGATCCGCGCACGCCCGGGCGCGGATCGTCGGCCAGCACCAGCCGGTCGGCGAAATCGGCCAGCGGGCCGATGAAGATGGGAGCGATCGCGTCAATCATCGTCGCTGCATCAGCCAGAGGAAATACGTGCCGCCGACAAAGGTCGCGACCAGCCCGGCCGGCACCTGCCAGGGAAAGGCGATGGTGCGGCCCAGCCAGTCGGCCAGCACCATCAGCCCGGCGCCGAGCAGGCCGGCCGCCAGGATCTGCGGCGTCGGCCGCCGCAGGCCAAGCATGCGGACCATGTGCGGTCCCATCAGCCCGACGAAGCTCAGGGGCCCGACCGTGAGCGTCGCCCCGGCCGTCAGCAGGGCCGCCAGCAGCAGCAGGGCAGCCCGGCTGCGGGCCAGCGACACGCCCAGTGCCCGGCCGGTCACGGCGCCGAGCGGCAGGATGGTCAGCCAGCGCCCGGCCAGCGGCAGGATCAGGGCGGCGGCGAAAGCGAGGCCGCAGGTGATTGCGGCGTCACGGGCGGAGACGCCATAGGTCGACCCCGACAGCCAGCCCAGCAGCAGCGCGGTGCGCGGATCGCCGCTGAACAGCAGCCCCACCAGGAAGGCATAACCGATGGTGGTCAGCGCCGTGCCGGCCAGCAGCATGTGCTCGGAGGAGAAGGCTGAACGCCGGCCGAGCGAGAGCACTGCCAGCAGCGCTGCCAGGGCGCCGAGCCCGGCCACACCGGTGAGTGCCAGTCGGTCCAGCCCGGGCACCACCAACGCGGCCAGGATCAGGGCCAGGGCGGCGCCGGAGGAGACGCCAAGCAACTCCGGGCTGGCCATGGCGTTGCCGGTCAGGCGCTGCAGCACCACGCCGGCCGTCGCCAGCATGAAGCCGGCGCCCAGGGCGGCGGCGACGCGCGGCGCCCGCCAGGGCAGCAGTAGGTCGAGCTCGCCGCCCAGGCTCCAGTGCCAGCCATCCGGCGTGCGGCCCTCCGCCAGCGCGGCCCAGACGACCAGCCCGAGCAGCAGCAGCGCGCTGACGACCCAGGGCCAGGGGTGCCGGCGGCGGTGATCGGTGGTGTCGGCCGGGCGGTCCGGCCGGGCCTGGCCCGCTGCCGGCCGCAGCCGGCGCAGCAGCCACAGCAGCAGCGGCGCGCCGAGGATGGCGGTGACCGCGCCGGTCGGCACCGACCCAGCCGCATCGACGAACTGCACCAACTGGTCGGTCAGCGCCAGCAGCCCGGCCGAGACCGCAGGCCCCCAGACCAGCCGGTCCCGGAAGCGGCGGGCGCCGGTGAGGCGGGCGATCGCCGGCCCGGCCAGGCCGATGAAGCCGATCGGCCCGACCAGCGCGGCGACCGAGGCGCTCAGCAGCACCGCTACCGCGATCGCCGCCAGGCGTGCCGCCGCTGGCGACAGGCCGAGGCTGCGCGCGCCGTCCTCGTCGATATCGAGCAGCGTCAGCGGCCGCAGCATCAGTGCGCCGGCCAGCGCGGCAAGGGCCAGGCGCGGCGCCAGGGCCAGCGCCACGTCCCAGTTGTTCTGGTTCAGCGATCCGCCCTGCGACACGAACAGGTCGGTCAGGGCCTGGTGGTTGAACAGCACCAGCATCTTGCTGCCGGCGTCGAGATAAAAGGTGACGACCAGCCCGGCCAGGATCACGGCGATCGGGGCCAGCCTGTGGCGCCAGCTCAGCAGCAGGATCAGGGCCATCGCCGCGGCGCTGCCGAGCAGGGCCGCGACCTCCTGCCCGACATCGAGCAGCGACGGCGCCGACAGGGTGGCGGCGATCAGCGCCAGCCGGGCGCCGGCGAAGACGCCCAGCGTCCCCGGCTCGGCCAGCGGATTGCGCAGCGCCTGCTGGAACAGCACGCCGGCGAGGCCCAGCGCGGCGCCGCCGAGCAGTCCCACGATCAGGCGCGGCAGCAGGCTGTACTGCGCCAGCATCTGGCGCATGTCGGCCGGGTCGGGCGCGGTCAAGGCTTGCTGCCATTCCGCCGGCGGCAGCAGCGCCCGCAGATGGTGCAGGAACAGGGCCAGGGCCGCGGTAATCAGCAGCGCCGCCAGCAGGGCCGGGCGGCCCGTTGCCGCCGGCCGGGACAACGCCAGGTCAGCCATTCACGGTGCCGTGCGCCGGCAGAACCCGGGCGAGCTGCTGGGCGAAGCGCGCGGCCGAGAACAGCCCGCCATTCGGATAGATCACCGGCATCTCGATCACCCGGCCCTGGCGCACCGCCGGCAGCGCCGCCCAGAGCGGGCTGGCGGCGAGCTGCCGCAGGGCACGCTCGGTCTCGGCGCCGCGGTCGAAATGGATCAGCCGGGCCTCGGCATTGCCGGCCAACTGCTCGATGCCGATCGAGACGGTGCCCCAGACATTGGTCCGCCCGGTCCAGGCATTTCGCAGGCCGAGGCGGGACAGGACGTCGCCGATCATGCCGTTGCCGCCGAAGATCGCGGCGTGGCGCCCATCCTCGTTGAAGCGGACGACATAGACCGGCCGGTCGGTCCAGGGCTCCAGGACCCGGCGCGCCTCCGCCAGGGCGGCGTCGGCGCGGTCGGTCCAGGACCGGGCTTCGGCATCGCGGCCAGTCAGCGCCGCCGCGCGCATCAGCACGTCCCGGGCATGGTCCAGCGCCGGCTTCTGGGTGGAGAAGGTCGGCAGCCACGCGACCGGGGCGATGCGTTCGAGGTTGTTCTGGCCGACCTCGGCCCAGGACGGGGCCAGGATCAGGTCGGGCCGGAGATATTGCAGCAACTCGAGATTTGGTTCCTGCAGCGGGCCCAGATCCGGCACGCCGTCCGGCAGCGCCGGCTCGGCCACCAGCCGCTGATAGAGTGGGATGTTGCCGACCGCGACGGGCGTGATGCCGAGCGTCAGCAGCGTCTCGGTCAGCAGCAGGTCGAGGCACGCGACCCGGCGCGCGATGGCACTGGAAACTTGCGCACGGACCCGGGCCGGGCCCGCCAGGGCCAGGCCGATCCCGCCCAGGAGCGCGCGCCGGTTCAGCATCAGCAGCTCACCAGCGGTAGCCCAGCGAGGCCGAGACGGTGAGGGGTTCGCCGTAGCGGCAGCCGCTGATGTCGGCGCAGGTCATGTACTCCTTGTCGAACAGGTTCTTGGCGTTGAGCTGCAGCGTCGTCCCGGTCAGGCGCTCGTCGAACGCGCCGAAATCATAGGCAATCATGGCGTCGACCAGCACCCGGCCCGGCACGTCCTTCTCGGTCTCCTCATTGCCCGGGATGTTGGTCGAGCTCAGATACTGCAGCCCGGCGCCGATCGTCAGGCCGGCGAGGCCGAGTTCGTCCAGCTTGTAGTCCGCCCACACAGCAAGGTTGTGATACGGCACCTGGGCGAGGCGCTCGTCCTTGAAGTAGTCGGCCTCGTTCTCTAGGAAGCGGGCGTCGGTGTATGCATAGGCGGCGACGAGGTTGAGCGCGCCGATGCTGGCCCGAGCCTCCAGCTCGATGCCTTGCGACCGCACCTTGCCGTTCTGGATCGAAAAGGTATTGTCCTCCGGATCCGTGGTCAGGACGTGGTCCTGGTCGATCCGGAAGATGGCGCCGCTGATCAGGAAGTTCTCGCCGGCCGGCTGGTAGCGCAGGCCGATCTCGTACTGGTCGGCCTTGGTCGGCTCGAACTGCTGCCCGGTCGCGCTGATGCCGGCGTTCAGCGCGGTGGGCTGGAACGACTGGCTGAAGCTGGCATAAGGCGCCAGGCCGTTGTCGAACAGGTACAGCAGCCCGACGCGGCCGGTGAAGGCGGTGTCCTCGCGGCTCTGCTTCCGGTCGAGGTCGAAAGCATCCAGGAACGCCTGCGAGCGGTAGTTGGTGTTGTACGAGTTCGCCCAGTCGTAGCGGCCGCCGAGCACCAGGATCAGCTTGTCGTAGATCTTCATCTGATCCTGCAGGTAGACGCCGACCTGCGATCCCGAATTCTTGAATCCGGTGTTGTTGGTGTTGACGGTGACGTTCGCGTCGTAGACCGGGTCGTAGATGTCGGTGAGCGGGCCCACCGAGCCACCGAAGCGGTTGGTGTCGTAGCTGACGCCGTAGGTGTCGACACCGGCCAGGAGGGTGTGCTGGACCGGCCCGGTCTCGACCTTCGCTTCCAGCGAGGTGTCGGTGGTGAAGCCGGTCGACGTCTCGCGGCGGTTGACCACGGTCCGGGTCAGGCTGTCGCCGGTGAGCGTGCCGTAGTTCAGATAATCCCAGGTCACGTCGGCATGATAATAGCGCAGGGAATTGCGCAGGGTCAGGCTGTCGTTGAACTCGTGCTCGAGCTGGTAGCCGAGCGTGTAGCTCTCGCTATGGTAGCGGTCGTAGCCCTTCTGGCCGATGAACAGGTCGCGCGGGATCGTGCCGTGGCGCAGATCGTCGTAGTCCATCGGCGGGGCGAAGCGGGTGTAGATCTCCTGATAGTCGCTCAGGAAGGTGATCGTGGTCGCGTCCGAGGGGCGCAGGGTGAAGGCCGGGGCGATGTACAGCTTGTCGTCGGGGACGTGGTCCACCCAGTTGCCCGAATCGCGCCACAGCCCGGTCAGGCGGTAGGACAGCATGCCGTTCTCGTCGATTGGGCCGCCGGTATCGCCCGAGAACTGGGTCCGGCCATAGCTGCCGTATTCGGCGTTCACCTCATGGAACGGCGTGTCGGTCGGCCGCTTGCTGATGGCGTTGACCACGCCGCCCGGGCTGAGCTGGCCGTAGAGAACGGAGGAGGGGCCGCGCAGCACCTCGACGCGTTCGAGGCCATAGGGCTCCTGGTTGCCGTCGTAGACGTTGGACTGCAGCCGCAGGCCGTCGCGCAGCATGCCGGAGCCGCCAGCGGCGACGTTGAAGCCGCGGATCATGAAGTCGTCGTTCATCCGGCTGTAGGCCGGGGACTGGAAGGTGATACCGGGCGTATAGGTCAGCGCCTCGGACAGGGTCTCGGCATCGGTCGCCGTGATTTGGTCCTTGGTGACCACCGAGATCGATTGCGGCGTCTCGATCAGCGGCGTGTTGGTCTTGGTGGCGCTGAGGCCGGTGTTGGCCACGAAACCCTGCACCGGGCCGGTCGGGTTCTCGCCCTGGCCGGTGACCACGATCGGCGGCAGTGCGGCAGCACCGTCCGGGGCCCGCTGGGCCGATGGTTGTGCCGGAGGCTGGGCTTGCGTCTGCGCCTGCGCGAACGTGCCGACGGATCCGCCGGCGGCGACGAGAATGGTTGTCGTTAGCAACATCCGCACGCGATCGCGCGTGCCGTATCCAGCACTCATGCCACCCCATCCTTCTTATTCGGAACCGCGGGCGCCGGCGGCTTTCGCCGCACCCGTCTTCGAATGCCGGGTGCTCAATTATCAAGAATAATAATGACTCGCAATCTCAATTCGCGAAGATTTTCGGCGATCTCGACGGATCGGCAGCCCCTGCTATCAGCGGCTCGCCGATCATCACGCCTTGGCAAGCCGGTCGAGGATGGTCTGGGCCTGGTCCAGATGGCGCTTGATGGTCGGCGCGAGCTGGGTCGCGATCGCCTTCAGCGCCGGGTTGGCACCGAAGCTGCTGTAGTCCTGCTGCAGCTTCAGCGCTGCGGTGTGGGCTTCGACCTGGGTCCGCATGTACAGCCGGTCGAAATCCTGCTCGGTGGCGCTGGCCAGATCCTGCAGCAGCTGGTCATGCCGGGCGTCGACGCTGGTGGGCAGGGAGAGGTCCTGGCCCTTCGCCGCCTCCGCCAGTTGCTCACTAGCCTTGGTGTGGTCGTCGAGCATCATCCGGGCGAAACTGCGGACCTCTTCGGTGGACGCCTTCTGCAGCGCCGCCTGGCCGGCCGAGACCTCGAACAGGTTGCTGATCGTCGTCTGCTCGACATAGCCGGCGGCGTCGGTCTGCGCCGGCTGCGCCGCGGCGCTCTGCGCCGATGCGGGCGGGACAATCGCCAGGCAGGTCAGGGCGGCGAGGGCCGCAACCGCCAGGAGGCGTCTCATGGTCGGCTCCGTGCTGGAGGCAGGCGGGCTTGCCTGGTCAACGAGCGGCCCGGATCGCCGGTTCCGACGCCATCGGCACCGGGTCGACGCGGATCTCGGCGATCAGCGGCAGATGGTCCGAGACGTGACGGCCCTCGGGATCGACCCAGCTGCGGATCAGGGCGTGATGCGGCCGGCAATACACCCGGTCCAGCGTCAGCACGGGGCAGCGGGCCGGGTAGGTGCGCTGCGGCGTCCGGCCCGGCAGCACTTCGGCCAGCGACCGCCGGACGGCGCCGTTCCAGGTCCAGTCGTTGAAGTCGCCGAGCATCACCGAGGTCCGCGCCGCGCTGTCGGCGATTCGCGCCAGCATCGCCGCCTGGCGCCGCCGCTCGGCGAAGGCGAGGCCGAGATGCACCGAAGCGATGTGCAGCGGCCCGCCCGGGGCGGTGACCATGGTCTCGATGGCGCAGCGCGGCTCCCGGCTGGAATGGGTCAGGTCGTGCAGCTGGATGGCGGACAGGGGCCAGCGGCTGATCAGGAGATGGCCGTAATGCCCGTCAGGTGCGACGATGGTCCGCGCCGCGGCGGTGTGGTTGCCGAGTGCGGCCGCGAGTTGGGCGAACGGCGAGTCCGGGCCTGTGCCTCGGCCGCGCGAATCCACTTCCTGCAGGGCAATGATGTCGGGCTCATGCCGGCGGACGAGGGCGATCACCCGGTCCAGGTCGTAGCGGCCGTCCGGACCGATGCCGGCATGGATGTTCCAGGTCAGCAGGCGGATCGGCGCATCCGTCACGACCGGGAACGCCGCCTCCGGCTGACCAGGGCCTGCAGCCCGACCGACAGCGCGATCCAGGCGGCGATGACCGCCAGCAGGATGCCGATCTGCGCCGGCGACGGGTCGTTCAGGATCGACAGCAGGCGGTCGCCCAGCGTCGACAGCACCAACAGCCCCGGCGCCAGCCCGATGGCCGTGCCCAGGGTGAAGTCCAGGATCGGGATCCGCGCCGCGCCCGCGACCAGGTTGACCAGGGTGAAGGGCGCGATCGGGACCAGCCGGATGGTGGCCACGGCGACGATGCCGCGGCGGGCGGTGCCGTCCCGGATCCGGTGCAGCCGCGGCCCCATCACAGCGCGCAGGGCCTTCTCGCCGGCCAGCATTCCGACCAGATAGCCGGCGAGCGCGCTCGCCAGCGCGCCGGCCCCGGCATACGCCAGCCCCGGCCAGGCTCCATAGGCGGCGGCGGTGGCGGCGATCAGCACTGTCACCGGGAACATCACCATGCCGCCCAGCACGAAGGCGGCGATGACCAGAGGCGGCCCCCAGCCGGTGCCGGCCAGGCCGTGCAAGGACTGCTGCAGCCGCTCCGGCTGGGCCCAGCCGGCGAGGTCGGTGGTGCTCCAGGCCAGTGCCAGCAGCAGGGCGGCGACGACGATCGGGGCGATGCGCAGCAGGCCGCGCCAGCGTGCCTTCACCGAGGCCAGGGCGCGGTCGACCAGGCCGGTCGCGGGCAGCGGGTGGCGCGGATCGGCCACCGCCGCGATGGTCCAGCCTCGCTCCTCCGCGGCCGGTTGGCCGTCCTCGATCGGTCTCAAGCGGCGTTCTCCGTCTCCCGTCGTGTCAATGGCGGCCAGAAGCGACCCGGCTGCACGGATCCGCCGTTCCATCTCCGCCGGGTCGACCCCGCAATGCTCTCCGAGCAGCCGGGCGCGCACCGCCCGGATGGCCTGGCGCTCCGCCGGGTTCATGGCTTCGATGGTCAGGTCGCATTCGCTGTCGACACCCATCGATCTATTGCACAGGTTGGCGGAGCCGATCCGCAGCAGCCGGTCGTCGACGATCATCAGCTTGGAATGGACCATGATGTCGACGGTCCCGCCGTCGTGGCCGGCCTGGGGATGCAGCAGCCGGACGCGGTCGCCGACGCCGGCGGCGCGCAGGATTTCCAGGAAGCGGATGCGGCCCGCTGCCATGGCGCGGTGCTCGACCCAGCTGTGATGGATCCGCGGCGCCGTCAGCACCGCCTGCAATCCGGGCACCTCCCGCATCCGGCGAGCCAAGCGCTCGGCGATGCGAGTGCAGGTCAGGAACTGGTTCTCGATGTAGATCGTCTCCTGCGCCGCATCGATCATGTCCTCATACAGGGCCTCGATCTCGCGCACCTCGCCTTCGCCGGGATAGAGCGGGAGAGTGCGCGAGATGCCGACCGCGGCATCGCCGAAATCGGCCTTGAGCCCCTCGGGCCAGGGAACGGACCGGGCGGCGATGGCGGGCAGTGCCTCGCAGCTGCTGCGCTCCCAGCGCCACCGGGCCAGGTCGCCCAAGGCCCGCGCGGCGGGGCCGTCGACCGCCATCTGCACGTCGTGAAAAGGCGGGTAGGGGACACCCGCGGGGTCGATGCGGCCGGGTTCTTCCGGCCGGTGCTCGGCCGTGTCCCAGCGCCGGATGGTCAGATCGAGCCCGCCGACGAAGGCGACCGTATCGTCGATCACCACGATCTTCTGGTGGTGCGAGGACCCGACCGGGATCTCGTCGTCCAGGCACAGCTCGATCTGCGGCGGCGTGCTCCATTGCAGGGTCAGCAGCGGCAGCGGCTCGCGCTCCAGCGCGTAATAGAGCGAATAGTTCCACAGCAGCAGCTTGACCGACAGCTCCGGCCTTTCGCGGACCAGGGCGCAGAGGAAGTCGCCCAGCGACTTCGGCAGCCCGTCCGCCGGCTCACCCTCGGGGCCGACCAGTGGCGTGCGGCTGTCGATGTCCCAGCCGATCACCAGGATGCGGTGTTTCGCCTGCCGCATCGCCGATCGCAGCGCCCCGAAATAAGCGGCTGCGTCGACCAGCACCGCGGCGCGGTGGGCGTGCTCGATCCGCCAGACGTTCCGCCGCGGCCGCAGCACGGACGTTTCGGGCGGGCATTCCTCGTCGACGGCGGCACTTCGAATGACCCTCACGCGCGGGATCCCTCGCTTCATCTCCTGTCACTCAACGCGCAGAGGACGAAAAATGTCACCGCCGACGGCTCTTGCCGCGGAAACGGCGGCCGGCTAGGAGATGCGACTTCCTCGCCCGGAGAAGAACTATGAGCCTGCTGACCGACGGCGCCGCCGCCACCTGGGGCATCGCCGCGCTGGCCACGGGCGGGGTGATCCTGCGGCCCTGGCGCCTACCCGAGGCGATCTGGGCGGCGATCGGCGCCGTGGCGCTGGTCGGGTTCGGGCTGCTGCCCGTCACCGACGCCCTGGCGGCGATCGGCAAGGGCGCCGATGTCTACCTGTTCCTGATCGGCATGATGCTGCTGGCCGAGCTGGCGCGGACCGAGGGCCTGTTCGACTGGGCGGCGGCGATCGCGGCCCGGAAGGCGCGCGGGTCGGCCAGCCGGCTGTTCGGCCTGACCTATGTCGTCGGCATCGTCGTCACCGTGTTCCTGTCGAACGACGCCACCGCCGTGGTGCTGACGCCGGCGGTCTATGCCGTGGCACGGGCGGCCGGGGCGGCGCCGCTGCCCTATCTGTTCATCTGCGCCTTCATCGCCAACGCCGCCAGCTTCGTGCTGCCGATCTCCAATCCGGCCAACCTGGTGGTGTTCGGCAGCCAGATGCCGCCGCTGCTGACCTGGCTGTCCTGGTTCGCGCTGCCGTCGGCGCTGGCGATCGGCGCTACCTTCGTCGCCCTTCGGCTGACCCAGGCCGAGGCGCTGCGCGCACCGATCGCGACCGCGGTGACCGTGCCGGCCCTGCCGCCGGGCGGCCACATGGCGGCCTGGGGCCTCGGCGTCACCGCCGTGGTGCTGTTGCTGGCCTCGGCCTTTGGGCGCGATCTCGGCCTGCCGACGGCGCTGGCCGGCCTCCTGACCACCGCGGCGGTGCTGTTGCATCGCCGGGCCGCGCCCTGGGGGTTGCTGCGTCGCATCTCCTGGGAGGTGCTGCCGCTGGTCGCCGGGCTGTTCGTGCTGGTCGAGGGGCTGGCCCGCACCGGCGTGGTCCATCTCCTGGCCACCACGCTGCAGCAGGCCGCCGCCGGCTCGGTCGACGGCGCCGCCTGGGGCACCGGCGCGATCGTGGCGGTCGCGACCAACCTGATGAACAACCTGCCGGCCGGGCTGATCGTGCAATCGACCCTGGCCCAGGCGCCGATGCCGCCGCAGATCGCCGGAGCCGCCTTGATCGCGATCGATCTCGGCCCGAACCTGTCGGTCACCGGGTCGCTGGCCACCATCCTCTGGCTGGTGGCCCTGCGCCGCGAAGGGATCGAGGTCGGGGCCCTGCAGTTCCTGCGCCTTGGCCTCTTGGTGATGCCGCCGGCGCTGCTGCTGGCATTGGCCGGGTTCCTGCTGCCCTGGTGATCAGGGCAGCCGCCACAGGCCGAGGAACAACGTGACCGCGAGGATCATCCCGAACAGGATGGCGAGCGCCCAGATCGTTCTCAGGGGCTTCGGCGTTCTCCGTCCAATCGCTTTCCGGCGTCGGGCGTCCGGGGTCTCGTCTTCGGCGACGCGCCGGTCGGCATAGCCTCGCACTCGCTCCGTCCAAGCTCACAGTTGGCCGTTACCCTGCCAATGACGGTTACCGGCCCAGGGTTCCCGGTCAGGCCGTCCGCACCCAGACCAGCATCTCGCCCGGATCGCGGTTGTCCCATGCGTAGTAGGGCACCGCCCTGATCCGCACCGGCCGCTCCGCCGGCGGCTCGGTGCGGTACAGCTCGTCACCCCAATCCGCCGGTGATCCGGCTCGGGCCTCGCCCTCCAGCGTCACCACCCCGCCCAAGAGGCCGGGCTCCTCGCGCGCGGTCAGTGCCGCATCCGCCGGCAGCACCACGCTGTTCAGCGGCACGCCGTGGTCGACGCCCTCCAGGCAATAGACCAGCGGCCCGCGCCGGATCGCGGCCCGGCCGGCATCGTGCCGGATCTCGGGGTGGGCGTGGATCCGCTCGACCGCCAGGTCCAGGTCCAGCCGCACCGTGTCGCCGGCCGCCCAGCGCCGGGTGATCGCGGCATAGCCGTTGCGGGTGACGGTCGCGAGATCCTGGGGCTCGCCATTGACCGACAGGCTGGCCTTCCGGCACCAGCCGGGGATGCGCAGATGCAGGGTGAAGCCGGCCGGCGCCTCCGGCTCGACCGTCAGGGCGATGGCGCCGTCCCAGGGGTAGCGCGTTGTCTGGGTCAGCCGGACCTTGCCGCCGGCGACATCGAGCGTGGCGGTGCTGTCGCCGTAGAGATGGACGGCGATGCCGTCCTCGGACTGGCCGTACATATAGCTGCCGATCGAGGCGGTCAGCCGGGCGATGTTCGGCGGGCAGCAGGGGCAGCGGTGCCAGGTCCAGCGATGGTGGCCGCCACGGCTCTCAAGCGGATTCTCGTAGAAGAAGGTGGCGCCATCCAGCGACAGGCCGGACGCGGCGCCGTTGTACAGCGCCAGCTCCATCATGTCGGCATAGCGGGCATCGGGGCCGAGGCCGAGCATCCGGCCGGCCCAGAACACCAGCCCGACCGCGGCGCAGGTCTCGGCATAGGCGCTCTCGTTCGGCAGGTCGTAATCGGCGGTGAAGCCCTCATTGTCGGCGGAAGGGCCGAGCCCGCCGGTGACGTAGAGGCGCTTGCTCGTCAGGTCGCGCCACAGCCGCTCCAGCGCCAGGCGCAGGCCGTCATCGCCATACTCCATCGCGATGTCGGCCATGCCGCTGTACAGGTACATGGCGCGGACAGCGTGGCCGACGACCTTGTCCTGCTCGCGCACCGGCAGATGCGACTGGTTGTACTCGTAGGTCTTGAAAATGTAGTCCTGCGGGTCGCGGCCCTGCTCGCGCGCCTCGGCGTCGTAGAAATGCGGCTGCCGGCCGCGCTCGTCGATGAAGTAGCGGGCCAAGTCCATGTATTTCGGCTGCCCGGTGACGCGGGCCAGCTTGACCAGCGCCAGCTCGATCTCCTCATGGCCGCAATAGCCGGGCTTCTGGCCGGCGCCGGTGCCGAGCACGGTGGCGACGTGGTCCATGAAGCGGCACATGATGTCCAGCAGCCGGCGCTTGCCGGTGGCCTGGTAGTAGGCGACGGCGCCCTCGATCAGGTGGCCGGCGCAGTACAGCTCGTGGCAGTCGCGCAGATTGGTCCAGCGCAGCCCCGGCTGGATCCGCTGGTACCAGCTGCTGAGATAGCCGTCCGGCTGCTGCAGCCGGCCGTACAGCTCGATGACATGGTCGACCTTGCGCTCCAGCTCCGGGTTCGGGGTGCGCTGCAGGCAATAGGCGGCGGTCTCGATCACCTTGCCGAAATCCGAATCCCAGAACATCTGGGCGGTGACCAGCCCGCCATGGAACGGGATCTTCACCCCGGGCGAGGGCGCGTCGGGGTCGATCTGCTGCAGCATCCCGGCCTCCTCGCAGCGCTGGTACAGCGTGTCGGCGGTCCTGGCGCAGACGGCGTCGATGCGGCCGCCCCAGAAGCCGCGAACCTCGACCTGCGGCACGGCGGGCGGGCGGAAGCGCGCGCGGGGCGCAGTCTCGGCGGCGAGGGCGAGGGTCATCCGGAACTCCATTGATCGAACGGTCGGTCAGGGAATGCGCCTACTTCACCGCGCCGGCCGTCAGGCCGCGGATGTAGAAGCGCTGCAGGGCGAGGAACAGGATCAGGCAGGGGATCATCATCACGGTGACGCCGGCCTGCACCGCGCCCCAGTTCACGGCGCCGAAGCGGCCGGAGCGGACGGCGGTCATCAGGATCGGCAGGGTGAACTTGTCCTGGTCGGTCAGCAGGATCAGCGCCGCCAGGAACTCGTTCCAGGCGGCCAGGAAGGCGAACAGCGCCACGGTGACGATGCCGGGAAACACCAGCGGCAGCATCACCCGGGCCAGCAGCTGCAGGCTGCCGGCACCGTCGATCCGCGCCGCCTCCTCGATCTCGCGCGGCACTGCGTCGAAGGCGTTGCGCATCATGAAGATCGAGAAGGGCAGCTGCAGCGTGACGTAGACCAGCACCAGCCCGGCCAGCGTGTTCTGCAGCCCCAGCTTGGACAGCAGCAGGAACAGCGGCGTCAGGATCGACTGGAACGGGATCATGATCGTGGCGATGACCAGCACGAACAGCGCGTTCTTCAGCGGGAAGCGGAAGCGCGAGAAGCCGTAGCCGCCGAGCAGGCTGACGACCGAGGTGATGGCGGCGGTGGCGAGGGCGACGGTCAGGCTGTTGCCGGCATAGTGGCCGACGCCGGCGCCGAAGGCGTCGAGTGCCTTGTAGCTGTCGGTGCTCCAGCCCGCGCTGGGCCAGGGCGGCAGCGGCGGCAGGTTGGCCTCCGTCGCCGGCTTGAGGCTGGCCAGCATGGTCCAGGCGATCGGGGCCATGAACAGCAGCGCCGCGATCAGCGCCGCCGCCTGCAGCAGGAAGCCGGGCGCGGCCCGGTGCAACGGCACGGCGGCGCTCATGACTCACCCTCCGGATGGCGCAGCAGGCGCAGCTGGACGACGCTCAGGACCAGCAGGATGGCGAGCAGCACCATCGACAGCGCCGCGCCGTAGCCCAGGCGGAACGAGACGAAGGACTGGTTGAAGATCCAGTAGACCGCGGTCACGGTCTGGTTGCGCGGGCCGCCGCCGAGGATGATGTAGAACTGGTCGAAGGCCAGCATCGACCCGGTGACCGACAGGATCAGCGCCAGCGCGATCGTCCGCCGCATCAGCGGCAGGGTGATGCGGCGGAACCGGGCCCACGGGCCGGCGCCGTCGATCTTGGCCGCTTCCAGATAGTCGGCCGGGATGCCCTGCAGCCCGGTCATCAGGATCACCATGGTGAAGCCCGCGACCTTCCACACCACCATGGCGATGATCGACCAGAAGGCCGGGTCGAAATCGGCCAGCAGGTTGACGCGGCCCGCGGTCAGCCCTGCCGCCTCCGCCGCCGGGCTGAACAGCCCGGCATCGACGTTCAGCAGCCAGGCCCACAGCAGGCTGGCCGAGGCGAAACCGACCACGACGGGTAGGAAATAGGCGGTGCGATAGAAGCTGCTGAAGGGCCGCGGCTTCTCCACGAACAGCGCCAGCGGGAAGGCGGCGGAGAAGATCGCGATGGTGACGACGACGGTGTAGAGGGCGGTGAAGCGCAGCGCGTTCCAGAACCGGGTGTCGCGGGCGATGGCGAGGTAGTTGTCGAGGCCGATGAAGCGCGACGCGCCCATCAGCGGCCAGTTGTGCAGCGACATCCACGCCGTCATCGCCAGCGGCACGACGAAGAACACCACCACCAGCGCCACCGCCGGCAGGACGAAAAGGAAGCCCGCCCATTGGTGCCGGCGGATCGGACGGCGGCGGGCGAGGGCCCGCGGAATGGCGCCGGCGGCCTGGGTCGTCGAGATCATGCCGGTCTCCTCGCGAGTGGAGGCGTGGCTTCGGAGGGGTCTCAATTCCCCGGGGCGCTGTCGATGATGCCCTGCATCGTCTCCTGGGCGTTGGCGAGGGAGGCGTCGATGTCGTCGCCGAAGAACACCTCGTTCACCATCTGCGCCCAGGGGCTGTTCAGGCTGTTGATGATGTCGTTGAACACCACGGAATAGGGCGTCCGGCCCTTCTCCATCGCCTCGGCGGCGATCTTGTAGCGGGGGTCGAGATCCTTCAGCGCTTCGCCCGAGATGTCGCTGCGCACCGGCAGGCTGCCGTAGCGGGCCAAGAGCGTCTGCCCCTCCAGCGAGTAGGAGAAGTCGAGGAAGGCCTTGATCGCCGACAGCTTCTTCGTGCCCTTGGTGACGACGAAATTGTCGCCGCCGGCGAAGGAGGACCAGCCGCCGGTCTTCCCCGGCAGGAAGGTGACGCCGTAGTCGATGTCCGGGAACTGCGTGTTCAGCGCGCCGATGGCGAAGGCGCCGGACGGGGCCAGGCCGATATTGCCGCGGGCGAAGGCGGCGAAGAAGTTCGCCCCGGTGTCGGTGCGCGCGCCTTCTGGCACCAGCCCCTTCTTGACCATGTCGCGGTAGAAGGCGATGGCGTCGCGCATCTGCGGCGTGTCCAGCGTCGCCTTGCCGCCGTCCTCGGTCAGGATGTCGCCGCCGCTGGCCCAGATCAGCGGCGTGAAGGTGAAGATGTTGCAGCCGCCGCAGGCGCCGGAGAAGTAGAAGCCCTTGGTGTCGCCGCCCAGCGCTGCGACCTTCTCCGCCGCCGCCGCGATCTCGGCCCAGGTCGTCGGGCCTTTGTCGGGGTCGAGGCCGGCCTGGCGGAACAGCTTCTTGTTCCAGATCAGGACCGAGCTGTCGGCGGAATAGGGCAGTCCGTAGATCCGGTCCTTGTAGGTGCCGGTCTTCACATGCGCCGGCGACAGTTTGTCGAAATAGGGCAGGGATCTGGCGAGGTCGGTGATGTCCTCGAGCTGCCCGGCGGCGGCGAAGGATGGGGTGTAGATCAGGTCCAGCGACAGCGCGTCGGGCGCGGCGCCGCCGGCGGCCGCGGTGGCGTATTTCTGCACCAGCTCCGCGGTTGGCACGATCTGCAGCTCGGCCTTGTCCTCGTGGCTCTGGTTGAAGGCCTCGACGATGCGGGGCATGAAGTTCGACCCGTCGGACCGCACCCACAGGGTGAAGGTCTCGGCTGAAGCGGCGGAGACGGTGAGGGCCAGAAGGGCGATGCCCCCGGCTAGGCGCTGCATCAGACGCTTCATCTCGTGTCCTCCCTCGGTTTCGGCCGTCCTTCGGGGCGGCCTTGTTGATCGGTCGTTTAGCCGCCGGGTGGGGCGCCGCAGGACTCCCGCACCATCAGGCGGCAGGGCAGCCTGCGGATGCCCGGCTCGGTCGGCTGGCGGTCGACCAGCTTCAGCAGGGTCAGCCCGGCCTCGCGGCCCAGCTCCTTCAGGTTCATGTCGACCGTGGTCAGCGGCGGCCGCGTCGCGGCGGCGACGATCTCCCAATTGTCGAAGCCGATCACGGCGACGTCGTCCGGCACGCGGCGACCGCGCTCGCGCAGCGCGTCGACGACGCCGCGGGCGATCTGGTCGTTGCCGCAGAACACCGCGTCCGGCGGGCGGCCGATGCCGTCGAACAGATAGCCGGCGGCCTCATGCCCCCAGGCCTCGGTCCAGTGCCCGGTCAGCACGCCCTGCTCGGGCTCC
The DNA here is from genome assembly GCF_052113205.1 of Inquilinus sp. YAF38. Classification (NCBI taxonomy): domain Bacteria; kingdom Pseudomonadati; phylum Pseudomonadota; class Alphaproteobacteria; order Rhodospirillales; family Rhodospirillaceae; genus Inquilinus; species Inquilinus sp. YAF38. The sequence goes on from NZ_JBFRCU010000004.1 coordinate 22,120, forward strand.
TCCAGCCCGGATTCGCGCAGCACGTCCCGGTAGGCCTTGGCCCGCTGGTGCACGACGCGGAAGCTGGACGGGCCGGTGACATGGGCGATGCGCCGCCGGCCCAGCCGGGCGAGATGCTCGACCGCCAGCCGCGCCCCGGCCTCGTCGTCGGAGACGAAGCCGATCGAGTCCGGGTCGGGCTCGGTGAAGGCGTAGATCACCGGGATGCCCAGGTTGGACAGGTCGACCGGCAGGTGGCGGTCGATGCGCTTGCCGGAGGCGATGATGCCGTCGACCCGCTTCTCCAGCATGGCATCGACATGGGTCTGGGCCAGCCGCGGGTCGTCCTCGATGTTGCACAGGAAGACCGACACGCCATTGTCGACCAGCGCGTCGGCGATGCCGGCCATCACCGGCAGGGTGAAGCGGCCATAGGTGTCGTTGGTCAAGAGGCCGACGGTGAAGCTACGACGTCGCGACAGACTCTGCGCCAGCCCATTCGGCCGGAAGCCCAGCGCCTTGGCCGTCTGCCGGACCCGCTCCCGCGTCTCCTCCGCCATCCGGCCCTGGTCGTTCAGCGCCTTCGATGCGGTGGCGACGCTGACCCCGGCGGCCCGCGCCACGTCGCGCAGCGTCACCGGCCGGCCGGGCCCGTTCGGAGCGGATCGTGGTGACCTCTGGTCCATGCCGAGTCCGGTCGCGTCTCTGTGAGAAAGTGGTTTCTCTTGTCACTTCCGTGACGCTTGTCCACTAGAGTGAGAAACCGTTTTCTCAAGCACGGTAAGCGAAGTCGGCCGGCGACGGCAAGTCGGAATCATGGGCCTTCGAGATCTCGTCAGTCCATCCCGTCATGGCGAGGAGTGCAGCGACGTGGCCATCCAGACGCCGGTACCGCTGGATGGCCACGCCCCTTCGGGGCTCGYCATGACGTGTGAGCGTCAGGCCGCCCGTACGAAATGGTTGCCGGCGATCTGGCGCACGCCGCCGGTCATGCGGGCGGCGTCGCGGGCCTGGGCGACGAGGTCGGATTGCAGCTGCGAGGCCTCGCCCTGGAACGGCCGCTCCGGGTCCGGCACGGCGGAGAGCAAAAGCTGGGTGTAAGGGTGTTGCGGCGAGTCGACCACCGCGCCGGTGTCGCCCCATTCGACGATCCGGCCGGCATACATCACCGCGATCTCCTCGGCGACGTAGCGCGCCGTGGCGATGTCGTGGGTGATGTAGAGGAAGGCCATGCCGCGCTCGCGCTTCATCCTTTCCAGCAGGTTGAGCACGCCGAGCCGGATCGAGACGTCGAGCATCGAGGTCGGCTCGTCCGCCAGCACCACCTCGGCCCCGACCGCCAGGGTGCGGGCGATGTTGACCCGCTGGCGCTGCCCGCCGGACAGCTGGTGCGGGTATTTCGGCGCGGTCGAGTCCGGCTCCAGCTCCACCGCCGCCAGCAGCTCCATCACCCGGGCGTTGAGCGCCTTGCGGTCGGCGATGCCGGCATGCAGGGCGAGGGGGCGGGCGATGTGGTGGAAGATGGTGTGCACCGGATTCAGCGACCCGAACGGGTCCTGGAACACCATCTGCACGGCGCGGCGATAGGCCAGCAGCTCGGCCGTGCCGTGCAGGGCGGCGACATCGCGGCCGCGGAACAGCACCCGGCCGGAGCTGGGCTGGTGCTGCAACATGAGAATCCGGGCACAGGTGGTCTTGCCGCTGCCGGATTCGCCGACCAGCGCCAGGGCCCGGCCGGCATGGAGGTCGATCGAGACGTCATCCAGCGCCTGCAGCGGCCCGAAGCGCTTGCCGACGCGCTCGAGGGCGAGGAGGGGGGTGTGGGTCATGATGCCTCCGCCGCGTCCTGCAGCGCCGTGCGCCGGGCCCCGTGCACCGAGGGGAAGGAGGCCCAGAGCTTGCGCGTGTACTCATGGGCCGGGGCGCGGAAGATCTGCTGCGCCGCCCCGACCTCGACCAGCTTGCCCTTCAGCATCACGCCGATGCGGTCGCAGAATTGCACCATCAGGCTGAGGTCATGGGTGATGAACAGGATCGAGAAGCCGAGCTTGCGCCGCAGCCCGTCGATCTGCTGCAGGATCTCGCGCTGGACCACGACGTCGAGCGCCGTGGTCGGCTCGTCCATCACGATCAGCTTCGGGTTCAGCGCCAGGCAGATGGCGATGACGATGCGCTGGCGCATGCCGCCGGAGAATTGGTGCGGATAGTCGCGCAGCCGCGCCGGGTCGATGTCGACCATGCGCATCAGCTCGACCGCGCGGTCATGTGCCTCGGCCCGGCTGCAGCCGGTGTGGGTGGCCAGCACGTCGCGGAACTGGGCCTCGACCGTCAGCACCGGGTTCAGGGCGTTCATCGCGCTCTGGAACACCATGCCGACCTCGCGCCAGCGGAAGCGGCGCAGCGTCTCGCCGTCCAGGCGCAGCACATCCTGCCCGTCGAAGCGGATCTCGCCGCCGCTGATCAGCGCCGGCGGTTTGTGCAGCCGGGTGATGGCGAAGGCGATGGTGCTCTTGCCGCAGCCGGATTCGCCGGCCAGGCCGAACACCTCGCCGCGGCCGATGTCGAAGCTGACGTCGTCGACCGCCCGGAAGTCGCCGCGGTCGCCGATATAGTCGATGGTCAGGCCCTGCACCGACAGCAGCGGCTCCGGCACGGCGCTCTCATCCGGGCTCATGGCCGCGCCTCCCGCAGCCGGGCCAGACGCTTCCACCGCGCCATCGACCGGCCGATGCGCAGCTGCGGGTTGGCGACCTCGTCGATGGCGAAGTTGGTCAGCGACAGCCCGGCGCCCAGCAGGGCCAGCACGGCGCAGGGCGACAACAGCTCCCACCACGCCCCGACCGCCATGGCCGAGGCGTTCTGGGCGTTGAACAGCATGATGCCCCAGGAGATGGTCTGCGGGTCGCCCAGGCCGAGGAACTCCAGCGTCGCCTCCGTGATCACGGAATAGATCACGCTGCCGATGAAGTTGATGCCGACGATCGACACCAGGTTCGGCAGCAGCTCGAACAGCATGATGCGCCAGCGCGGCTCGCCGATCATTTCGGCCGAACGCACGAATTCCTTCTCCCTGAGCGCGAAGGTCTGGGCCCGGGTCACCCGCGCGCCCCAGGCCCAGGATGTGGCGCCGATGATCAGGGTGATGACCAGCGGGCTGGCCTGGCCGATGAAGGCGGCCAACACCAGAAGCAGGGGCAGGTTCGGGATCACCAGCACGACATTGGTGGCGAAGTTCAGCGCCTCGTCGACCTTGCCGCCGAGATAGCCGGCGGTGATGCCGACCGCGGTGCCGATCACGGTGATCAGCAGCCCGGCGCCGAAGCCGACCGCCAGCGAGGTGCGGGCACCGTAGGTCAGCTGGGCGAAGACGTCGTAGCCGTTGCGGGTGGTGCCGAGCAGATGGGTGGCCGAGGGCGGCTCGTGCGGCCGGCCGACCCGGCGGGCCGGGTTGTAGTCGGTCAGCAGCGGCGCGATCACCGCCATCACCAGCAGGAAGGTGACGATGACGAGGCCGATCGCGGCCTTGCGGTTGGACAGGGCAGCCAGGATCATCCGCATGGTTCAGCTCCTGCGCAGCCGGGGGTCGAGCCGGGCATAGGCGATGTCGGCCAGGAAGTTCGCGGTCAGCATCGCCAGGGTCATGATCAGGAGCTGCCCCTGGATCACCGGATAGTCGCGCCCAAGGATCGCCTTGTAGAGGGTGTTGCCGAGGCCGGGATAGTTGAACACCACCTCGGTCACCAGCGACCCGCCCAGGATCTTGCCGATGGCGATGGCCAGGTTGGTGACGCCGGGCAAGAGGGCGTTGCGGGCGCCGTACATCAGCATCACCCGCCGGTCGGCCAAGCCCTTGGCCCGGCCCATGGTGATGTAGTCCTCGCCCAGCAGGTTGATCATGTTGTTGCGCATGGTGACCAGGAAATCCCCGGTCAGCACCACCGACAGCGTCAGGACCGGCAGGATCGCGTGGTACAGCACGCTGAGGATGTACTGGGCGGAGAAGGCGGGGTCGATCGAGGTGTCGGCGGCATAGCCGGTCGGGAACCACTGCAGGGTGAAGCCGAAGACGAACAGCCCGAACAGCGCCACCACCACCGCCGGCGTGGCGGTGGAGATGATGGCGGTGGTCGACACCACGACGTCGAAGCGGCTGCCGCGGCGCCAGGCGGCGACGATGCCGAGCAGCGTGCCGAGGGCGAAGCTGAGCACCGTCGCCCCGCCCATCAGCACCAGGGTCCAGCTCAGGGCGCGGCCCAGCACGTCGGAGACCGGGGTCGGGAAGTACTTCACCGAGACGCCGAGATCGCCGGTGAAGACACTGCCGAGATAGGTCAGGTATTGCTGCCACAGCGGCCCGTCGACGAAGCCGAAGGTCTGCTTCAGTGCCGCCAGGTTCTCGACCGACAACCGGGTGCCGGATTGCGAGAACATGATGTCGATCGGGTCGCCCGGCATCAGCCGCGGGATCAGGAAGTTGATGCTCGCGRCCACCAGGAAGGCGACCAGGTAGAAGAACAGTCGTCGGGCGACAAAGGCCATTCCCGGTCCTCGGATGCGGGGGCAGGGGTGGCGCGGGACCGGCTGTCGGCCCCGCGCCGGACGGTGTCCTTACTGTACCGGCCGCAGCGCCAGCAGGTGCAGCAGCCGCTCGTGGTTCGGATCGTAGTTCTGCGGGCTGACGAAGGGGTTGTCGGCGGTGGCCCAGCCGGTGAACCGCTTCGAGTTGTACTCGTACCAGATCGGGTTGTTGTAGATCGGCACCACCGGCAGCTTCTCCGCCAGCAGCGTCTGCGCCTGGTCAAGCAGGTCCTTGCGCTTGGCGTCGTCGGTGGTCTGGGTGTAGGCGTCCAGCAGTTGGTCCAGCTTCGGGTCGAAGAAGCGCTGCGCCGAGAACCGGGTCTTGCCCTTGTTCCGGGAATGGAAGGCGTCGTCCATCTGGTAGTAGGGCGTGGCGCCAACGTACCAGGAGTTCAGTGCCATATCGAACTTGCCGTCCAGCAGGCTCTGGCGCCACACCGCGCCGTCCGGCGTCGCCAGCTTGACGTCGATGCCGATCTGGTTGAGGCCCTCGATCGCGATCTGCGAGGTGCTGATCCAGTCGGTCCAGCCGCTCGGCACGATCAGGTCGAAGGACAGCTTCTCGCCGTCCGGCGTGTCGCGGAAGCCGTCGCCGTCTTTGTCCTTGAAGCCGGCCTGGTCCAGCAGCGCCTTGGCGCCATCCAGGTCGTACTGGGTGTACTTGCCGTAGGTCTCCTTGACCTTCGGGTCGGCCCAGCTCTCGAAGCGCTTGCCGAAGGTGCCGGGGTCGTCGTTCAGCGTCGGATAGCCGTAGCCGGCGACGTTGACCATGGCGTCGCGGTCCATCGCCATGCTGACGGCGCGGCGGAACTCGACGCTGTCGAAGGCCTTGCGATGGACCGGGTCCGGGCTCTCCAGGTTCATGATCACCGCCACCAGGCTGCCCGGCGGGAACCAGTAGCCATGATGGTCCTTGTCGGAGGCGACATAGGTCTTGTCGATGTCCGGCAGGAAGGAGGCGAACCAGTCCAACTCGCCGGCGGTGGCCGCGGTCAGCGCCTGATCGTTGCTGGCGATCTGCGGGAAGCGCAGGCAGTCCACCTTCAGCGACGCCGCATCCCAGTAATGCGGGTTGCGGCACTGCTCATAGACCTGCGGGGTGAAGCGGGTGACCTCGGTCATCGGCCCGGTGCCGACGGGGGTCTCGTTCAGGAAGGTCACCGGGTCGGCCACGTCCTTCCAGGCGTGCTGGGCGATGATCGGCATCTCGACGATCTTCTCGGGCCCCAGCGCGGTCGGCTCCTTGAAGGTGAACTTCACCTGGGTCGGGCTCAGCTTCTCGACGCCGTCGATCACCTGCCAGATGCTGTTGAAGTCCAGCGCCGGGAATTTCTTCATCAGCTCGAAGCTGAACACCACGTCGTCGGCGGTGAAGGGCTGGCCGTCCGACCACTGCACGTTCTCGCGCAGGTCGAAGGTCACCGCCTTCAGGTCGTCCGACAGGCTCATCGCCGTGGCCAGGCGATAATAGGGCTTGTTGCCCTGCAGCTTGCCGAACACCACCAGCGGCTCATAGATGAAATCCATCGTGCTCTGGCGGTACGAGGTGCGGTTGAACGGGTTGAAGTTCCGCACCCAGTTCGTCTCCTCCTCGATATGCATCGACAGGACGGTCTGGGCGACGGCCGTGGCGCTGGTCGCCGCCAGCAGCGCGGCGGCGAGCAGGAATACGGATTTCTTCTGTCTCATGACATAGGCCTCCATGCGTTTGTCTTATCGTTGATGCGGCGCCGGCCCGATGTCCCGGGCCGGCGGTCTGTCAGGATCAGGCTGCGGCCAGCAGGGCCTCGACCTCGGCGTGCAACGCGGTGACGTCGGCCGGGGCGGCGCCCAGGCGTCGTTCCGCCGCGTCCAGCCGGGCGATTGCGGCGTCGTCCAGCGGCCGGGCGCGGGCGGCGGCGCGCTGCATCTCCGGCAGCTCGCCATGGCAGTGCAGGGCGATGTCACAGCCGCCGTCCAGCACCTGGGCGACGCGGTCATGCACCTCGCCCTGCAGCGAGTTCATGAACACGCAGTCGGAGATCAGCACGCCATCGAAGCCCAGGCGGCCGCGGATCACCTCCCCGGTGATCACCGGGGAGACCGAGGCCGGGCGGTCGGGGTCGAAGGCGCTGTAGACGACGTGGCTGACCATCGCCCAGGGCGTGTCGCGCAGCCGGGCGAAGGGCAGGAAGTCGGTAGCGTCCAGCGTTGCGGCGTCGGCGGTGACCACCGGCCGGGTCTTGTGGCTGTCCTCGGTGGCGCGGCCATGGCCGGGGATGTGCTTCATCACCGGCATCAGCCCGACCTCGAGGAAGCCGTCCACCACCTCGCGGCCCAGCGCCGCCACCAGCTCCGGGTCGCCGCCGAACGCGCGCTCGCCGATCACCGCGTCGGCGCCGGGCATCAGCAGGTCCAGCACCGGCGAGCAGGCGCTGTTCAGCCCGACCTCGCGCATCATCCGGCCCATGGCGATGGAGGACAGTCGGATGGCGTGCTTCGCCGCCGGCAGGTCGCGCTCGGCCAGCCGGCCGAAGCTTCTGAAGCTGCGGAACAGCGGCCAGGCGCCGGAATCGAGATGCGAGACCCTGCCGCCCTCCTGGTCGGTCAGCACCGGCGCGTCCGGCCGGCCCACCGCCTCGCGGAAGGCGGCGCACAAAGCGCGCAGCTGCTGCGGGGCCTTCATGTTGCGGCGGCCGAGGAACAGGCCGTAGGGGTTGGCCTCGCGGAAGAACGCCAGCTCGTCCGTCGACAGCGTCGGCCGCTGGATGCCGAGGACGAGTGCGAGCGGCCGGCCGCCCCTGGACGCATTGGCTGCGGTCACGTCTGAGATCCTCCCGAATGTCTGCGATGGGGCCGGCCGCCTGATCGGGGCCGCGCCCTCCGGATCACTCTGTCCTGGACCGTATCATGCCGTGGTATAGACCACTTGTGGAACCCGGAATCTCGACCGCCCCGACGATTTTCTCGTAGAAGGCGACCGGGCCGGCGCCGCCGATGACGGCATAGGCGTGGCCGAGGTGGCGCATCGCCTCCATGGTCTCGCGCAGCAGCGCCTCGCCGATGCCCTTGCCGCGCTGGCCGGGGTCGACGCCGGTGGGGCCGAAGAAGCCGATGGCGGTGGCATTGTGGCAGGCGAAGCCCAGCAGGGCGCCGTCCTGGACCGCGACCAGGCAGCCGACCGGGCGATGGGCGAAGGCGACCTCGACCTCGCTGGCCCAGCCGTCGCCGAAGCGCTCCGCCACCCAGCGGACGACCGCGCGCTTTTCCGGCGCGATGGCGGGGCGGACGGTGATGCCGGCCGCCGCCATCGCGGCGCGCGACGCCGTCGGCGGCTCCAGCGCGTAGAGCTTGACCAGAAGATCGGCCATCCCAGCCTCCCATTATTCCGCAATAACGAAGTATGTGACGTTATTGCGTGCTAATAGCTAAAGCCGGGAACGGGTGCGGCGTCAATACGGAAGGTGCCGGACGTGTCGGAGCGTCGTGGCCGTTCTCGGTCTCGGTGAGCATCTCTGATCGGTCAATGCTGATGCAATGCCTGCCTCGGATGAAGAATTGTCGTTGTAAACAACATGTAAATAGAATTGGAGGGGAGGAATTCTTACAATAATTTTGATGTCTTCGGTAACCCGAAGGCATTGTTTACTGGTTGTGACAATGGAGGACGTATTGACTGAGATTGCAGGCACCGTCTATGCCGGTCCGATTTCCGGCCCGCCGGCCAATCCGACGTTCCGGCCGCTGGCAACCAGCGATTTGCCGCCGGTCAATGGCATCGTGTCGGTCAAGGCGTTCGGAGCGGTCGGCGATGGCTCCAACGACGAAACCGCCGCCTTCCAGGCGGCGCTCGACTGGATGCGCGTCAACGGCGGCGAGATCTTCGTTCCGGCCGGGAAGTATCGCATCACCGATCAGCTCGACTATGTCGTCGACCAGGCTTGGCATGGGCCGCGCATTCGCGGCGTCGGCACCACCGCCGGCAACGAAGGCGGTGCGTCCGTGCTGTTCTATGCCTTCGCCAACGGCCGGTCGCTGTTCAAGGTCCGGTCCACCCTGGGCTATAACTTCCTCGACGGCGGCTATATCGAAGATATCCATATCGTCTCGCCCTACAGCGCGGGATGCACTGCGACAGCCGGCGGCACCACCGTCACCAATGTGAATGCATTCTATTTCCATGTCGGACAGCGCGTCCGCATGCTGAACGGCAACACGCCGGTCACCTTCGGCGGTGCCGCCGAGACCACCATCGCCGCAATCGACCTCGGACTGCAGACCGTGACGCTGGCCAAGGCCCCGGACGCTTCGGTGCCCGGCGCCACCGGCCTGCTGCTGTACGGCTTCTTCTCGCAGCAGGCGGCGCTTGATCTCGGCAACATGCTCGGCTTCGGCATCCGGCGCGTGCGGTTCGATCGGATCTGCGGCCACGGCATCTGGACGCCGCAGCAATATGCCACCGACAGCTTGCCGCCCAACGACAAGCCCTGGGTCTATGTGGACCGTGCCCGACCGACGGGCCGTATTGCGCAGGTGCTCGCCCGCGTGAACCCCACCAGCGGTGCCATCACCAGCTTCGTGATCAACCGACCCGGCACCGGATACCGGCCGGGCGCGACCATCCATGTGACCGGGTGCGGCAAGAATTTCGTCGGTACCGCCGTGGTCGATTCCGTGGTCGGCGTGATCAGCGACCCCACGGCCACGACCCAGGCGGCGGCGACCTCCTATCCGGCCAGCATCCTCTCGGGCGACAAGTTTCTGGTCGCCACCGGCGGCGTTGCGGGGACCTGGCTGGCGGGCCTGACCGGCACCACGCTCACGGCCGGCTCCTACATCGCGTTCAACGGCCCGTCCTGGGCGCTGTCGACCGCCCCGGCGGCCATCGACGGGGCGATCACGGGCGTCAGGATCGCCGTTGCCGGCACCGACTATTATGAGGAGAACGATCACCTAGACGATCGCGGCCCGGATGCCTGGACCTTCGCCCAATGCCAGATCTGGCAGTGCCGGTTCGCCACCCTGGACGGGATCGGGATCAATGCGCCGCATTTCGCCGACGCCGATCTCGACGTCCGCGGCAACAGCTTCGGCCTTTGCGCACAGGGCGCGATCTTGTTGGGCGGCAACAACTGCGTTATCGAGGCGAATTCGTTCGGCGCCAACGGCTTTCATCCGACGGCCGGGTTCTGGCCGGGCATCCATCTGCTGCGCACGGTGTCCAGCCCGCAGAACGTGCGCATCGCCGCGAACGAGCTGGACAGCAACACCTATGCCCATGTGCTGATGGACGGCTGCACCACGGTCCAGGTGACGCAGAACCGCCTGAACTCCTGGGTGACGGCGTTCAACCGGAGCTCGCGCTACTGGGCGGGCCAGACCGGCTGGACCCAGCAGATCCCGGGCATCCAGATCGCGCAGGAGATCAACACCGCATCATCGACGAATGTGGACTGCCTGATCGAGAACAATTCCCACCGGGCCCAGCCGCCCGACGCCTTCGTCCCGGTCGCGAGCTGCGCCACGACCATCGGCAATCCGGTCATTCCGGCCAATGGGGCGGCCTTCATCATCGGCGCCCGGGTGCAGATCCTGAACCCGGCCAATGTTCCGATCGCCTTCAGTGGCGGCGGCAAGGAGACGAAGATCACCGCGATCGACACCGTGGCGGGCACGATCACGCTGCAACTCTCCCCTTCGGTGACCCTGCCGGCGGCGACGATCAAGGCCGTGATCAACGACGAGCATGTGACCTGGGTCGATCTCGGCCGCCACCCGAATTCGACCCGCACCCGCGTGATCGACCCGAGCCAGTCGCAGAACTCGTCGCTCTTCACCAAGGTGGCCAACTACCGTGCCGACATCGGGCCGGGCAGCCAGGTCCGGCTGGTCGACGGCACAGCACAGAAGATCGGCGATCCCGGGCTCGGCGCCGCGGTCGGTCGCATCACCGCTGCGCTCCAGATCCCCGCGAGCTCGGTGCCGGTGGTGGTGCCATGGGCGAGCTATACCTATAGCGATCCCGGCCAGCGGCTGGAGGGCGGGCCGACCGGTCGGTACTTCCTGCTGACCAGCGGCATCTTCGAGGCCGCGGGCACGATCTCGGTCAAATCGGCCGCTGCCGGCGAGACCTTCATCGTGCAGGCGGTGATCGATAGCGATGCGGTGACGACGGCGGGCGTGATCTCGACCCAGGCGCCCCTGGTGCTGCAGGAGCGCACCTATGCCGCGGTCGGTGCGGCCACGGAGGCGATCTCGTTCTCCTTCGCCGTGCCGGTCTCATCGTTCCGGACCTATGTCGGGGCCAATCCTCCCACCATCGCACCGGCGTCGACCGAAACCGGGCTGATCTGGTGGAACCCGGTGACGTTGGAGAACCGCCGCTGGAGCGGATCGGCCTGGGTTGCCCTGACCCAGCTGCCGGGCACCAGCTGCACCACCGTGGCGGCGAGCGCCACCATCACGGCCGTTGCCGCCGGCTTTGCCGTCGGCGCCATGGTCCGCGTCATGAACGGCGCAACGCCGATCACCTTCGGCGGCGCGATCGAGACCACGATCACCGCAATCGACGCCAAGGTCGGGACGATCACGGTGGCGGACCTTGCCGACGCCGCCGTGGCGAGTGGCAGGCTGGAGCTCCTGTCCGCCTTCGATCCGAAGACCACGGTCAAGATCCGGATCCTGACCAAGGGCGCCGTCGCGCGCGATCTCGATGTCTCGAGCGCGTCCTTGAACTGGTGCTCGTTCCGCCAGATCGGCTAGCGAAGCCAGGAAGAACCTGAACGGGGGCGCCGTGCACCACACGGCGCCCTTTTCGCGCTCTGGCCTGCCCTCTCGGTCGGGACGTCCCGTCACTTCGTGCTCCTTCGCTCCACCAGCGTGAAGGGCAGGGTGACGTCGCCGCCGGCGCCGGGCTCGCCGGCGATGCGGCGGCCCAGCAGGGCCATCGCCTCCGCCCCCATGCGGCGGCGCGGCTGGCGGACCGTGGTCAGCGGCGGCTCATAGGTGCCGGCGAACTGGATGTCGTCGAATCCGGCCACCGCCACGTTGCGCGGCACCTCGCGCCCGGTGACGCGCAAGGCCCGGATGGCGCCGATCGCCATCTCGTCATTGCTGCAGAACACCGCGGTTGGCGGGGCAGGGAGGCCCAGCAGCGCCGCCATCGCTAACTCGCCGCTCGGGATGGTGAAGTCGCCGTGGCGGACCAGCCACGGCTCCGGCTTGAGGCCGGCCGCTCGCAGCCCGGCGCCATATCCGGCCAGGCGCTGCTGGGTCAGGATGTTGCTTTCCGGCCCGGCGATATGGCCGATGCGGCGGTGGCCCAGCCCGGCGAGATGGGCCACCACCGCGGCCGCCGCCGCCGCGTTGTCGATGCCGACCACCGGCACCCGGCCGCCGGGGATCGCCTCCGACACCGCCACGATCCGGCCGTCGAAGTCGCGGTCGCGCTGCAGCCGCGGCGGCAGCCGGCCGTTCACCAGGATCAGCCCGTCGACCGCGCCGGTCAGCATCTGGCCGGCATGCCGGTCCTCGCGCGCCGGGTCCTTGGCGGTGTTGCCGACCAGCATGCTGAAGCCGCGCGCCGCCGCCTCCTCCTCGATCCCCAGCAGCACCTCGGAGAAGAACGGGTTGCCGATATCCGGCACCAGCACCAGGATCTGCCGCGCCTCCTGCCGGCGCAGGCCGCGCGCCAGCGGGTTCACGGCATAGCCGGTCTGGCGCACCGCCGCCTCGATCCGCTCGCGCGTCTCGGCCGTGACCAGGGGCGAGCCGGTCAGCGCCCGGCTCACCGTCGCCACCGAAACCCCGGCCAGCCGGGCGATATCGACCATCCTGGTGCGGTTCGACCCATTCCCGGAAGAAGGCAATATTCGATCCCCGATTCCACGGTTGACGCCCCAATGTAATCGATTGTACGATCCGGTCAAAATACGGAATGCGCTGCAGTTCCAGTGTTCGCTGTCCGCTGTGCGGGCGGTGATGGGTCCGATGAGCCGGTAAACCGAATAATCGAGGGAGGAGACTTATGAATTTTCCCCAACGACTTCTGCTGTCCGCCGCTTTTTGCGGTGCAATATCAGCGGCGGCTGCGGGAACGGCGACGGCGCAGACCGTCGACGTGATCCATTGGTGGACCAGCGGCAGTGAATCCAAGGCGATCGGCGTGTTCGCCGAGGAGTTCAAGAAGCGCGGCGGCACCTGGATCGACAGCGCCGTGGTCGGCGGTACCGCGGCGCGGCAGGCGGCGATGAACCGGATCGCGGGCGGCGACGCGCCGGGCGCGATCCAGTGGAACATCGGCGTCGCCGTCACCAACCTGGCGAAGGAAGGGCTGCTGGCCGATCTCGACGACCTCGCGGCAGCCGGCAAGTGGCAGGAGAAGCTGCCGCCGCTGATCGTCAAGAACGCCTCCTATGACGGTCATTTCTACGCCGTGCCGACCGACATCCATGGCGACAACTGGCTGTGGTACTCGACCAAGATCTTCCAGGAGATGGGCGCCGAGCCGCCGAAGACCTGGGACGAGTTCTTCCCCCTCGCCGACAAGATCAAGGCCAAGGGCTACGTCGCGCTCGGCGTTGGCGGCGAGCCGTGGCAGGAGGCGCTGCTGTTCCGCACCGTCCTGATCGGCGCCGGCGGCAAGGAGACCTACCGCAAGGTCTATGTCGACCACGACGCCGCGGCCGCGGGCGGGCCGGAGATGGTCAAAGCCTTCGAGACCTTCGGCAAGCTGCGCGCCTATGTCGACCAGGGCAGCGCCGGCCGGAAGTGGAACGACACCACCACCATGGTCGCCACCAACAAGGCGGCGATGCAGATCATGGGCGACTGGGCCAAGGGCGAGTTCGCCGCCGCCGGCCTGACCCCGGGCAAGGAGTTCGGCTGCGCCCGGCCGCCCGGCAACCAGGACGCCTATGTCCTGACCGTCGACGTCTTCGCCTTCCCGAAGTTGGACGACCCGGAGAAGACCAAGGCCCAGAAGCTGCTGGCCGAGGTGATGATGGACCCGGCCACCCAGGTCGCCTTCAACAAGTTCAAGGGCGCCCTGCCGCCGCGGACGGATGCCGAGGTCGGCACCCTCGACATCTGCTCGCAGGAAGGCCAGAAGGTGATGTCCAAGGTCGAGAACCAGCTGCCGAACACGGCGCTGGCCTTCAGCAACGACGTCGAAGGCCAGCTGCAGGACCTGATCACCCAATTCTGGACCAGCCCGGAGATGAAGCCGGAGGACGCGGCCAAGCAGTTCTCCGAGATCGTCGCCAACGCCGACATCTGACCGACCACCTCAACCGGACCGCTCCGCCGCCGTGGCGGGGCGGTCCCCGGGAGGGATCATGGCTGCGCTCCGCATTCGATACCTGACGGCCAAGGCCGTGGTCGCGCCGACCGTGCTGGTCATGGCCACGTGCTTCTACGGCGCCATCCTCTGGACCATCTACATCTCCTTCACCCGGTCCAGCCTGGTGCCGAACTACGACTTCGCCGGCATCGCCCAGTATGTCCGGCTGTTCGGCACCGCGCGCTGGTACACCGCCTTCGGCAACATGTTCGTGTTCGGCGGGCTGTTCATCGCCCTGGCCCTGGTGCTGGGCACGCTGCTGGCGGTGCTGATCGACCAGAAGGTGAAGGGGGAGGGGGTGTTCCGCACCATCTTCCTGTACCCGCTGTCGATGTCCTTCATCGTCACCGGCCTGGCCTGGCAATGGTTCCTGAACCCGGCCATGGGGCTGCAGGACTTCGTCCGCGGCCTGGGCTGGGAGGGCTTCACCTTCGACTGGATCGTCGACCGCGACCGCGCCATCTACACCCTGGTGCTGGCCGCGGTCTGGCACTCCTCCGGCCTGATCATGGCGATCATGCTGGCCGGGCTGCGCGGCATCGACCACGAGATCTGGCGCGCCGCCAGGGTCGAGGGCATCCCGCGCTGGCGCACCTATCTGTCGATCGTGCTGCCGATGCTGCGGCCGCTGGTCGTCACCTGCGTCGTGCTGCTGGCGATCGCGGTGGTGAAGAGCTACGACCTGGTCGTCGCCATGACCCGGGGCGGCCCCGGCAACGCCACCGACATGCCGGCCAAGTTCGTGGTCGACCTGACCTTCGAGCGCGCCAATATCGGCCTGGCCTCGGCCGGCGCCGTGGTCATGCTGGTCGCGGTGCTGGCGGCGCTGGCGCCCTATCTCTACATCGAGCTGTCGCGGAGGGCGCGATGACCCACACTGCCGTCGTCGGCCCCCCTCGGACGCAAAGCACCCCGCGCGCCGCCCGCCGCCCGGCACGCAAGGTCTCGGCAAGCCGCGCCGGGCTCTACGCCGTCCTGGTGCTGGCCGCGCTGTTCTTTGCCATCCCGCTGCTGATCGTGCTGTCGACCTCGCTGAAGCCGATGGACGAGATCCGGGAGGGCTCGATCTTCGCCCTGCCGATGGCGCCGACCCTGGAGCCTTGGTCGAAGGCCTGGCTGTCGGCCTGCACCGGCCTGTTCTGCGACGGGCTGCATGTCGGCTTCTGGAACTCGATCCGCATCCTGGTGCCGAGCGTGATCCTGTCGGTGCTGGCGGGGGCGCTGAACGGCTATGCCCTGGCGCAGTGGCGCTTCCGCCATGCCGACAAGATCCTGACCGCGCTGATGCTGGGCGCCTTCATTCCGTACCAGGTGATCCTGTACCCACTGGTCAAGATCTTCTCCAACATGGGCCTCTACGGCACGCTGCCCGGCATCGTGCTGATCCATGTGATCTTCGGCCTGCCGACGCTGACCCTGATTTTCCGCAACTTCTACGCCGGCCTGCCGGAGGAGCTGGTGAAGGCGGCGCGGGTCGACGGCGCCGGCTTCTTCCGCATCTTCCTCCAGATCATGCTGCCGATGTCGGTCAACATCCTCATGGTCGCCCTGATCCTGCAGGTTACCGGCATCTGGAACGACTACCTGCTGGGCTACATCTTCGCCGGCCGCGACAACCTGCCGATGACGGTCCAGCTCAACAACATCGTCAACACCACCACCGGCACGATCGAGTACAACGTCAACATGGCGGCCACGGTGCTGACCGCGCTGCCGCCGCTGCTCGTGTACTTCCTGTCCGGCCGGTACTTCGTCCGCGGCATCGCCTCGGGCGCCGTGAAAGGATAGGCCCATGTCCGCCGGCATCCAGATCCGCAGCCTGAACAAGTCCTACGGCGCGCTGCATGTGCTGCGCGAGATCGACATCGAGGTCGATCCCGGCGCCTTCACCGTGCTGCTCGGCCCGTCCGGCTGCGGCAAGTCCACCCTGCTCAACGCCATCGCCGGCCTCGACGACGTCGATTCCGGCGAGATCGTGATCGGCGGCGTCGACGTCACCGACGCCGAGCCGAGCGCCCGCGGCCTGGCCATGGTGTTTCAGTCCTATGCGCTGTACCCGACCATGACGGTGCGCAGGAACCTGTCCTTCGGGCTGCGCGTCAACCGCATGCCGAAGGAGCAGGTGGAGAAGCGCGTCGCCTGGGCCGCCGACCTGCTGCAGATCCGCGAGCTGCTGGACCGCAAACCCGGCCAGCTGTCGGGCGGGCAGCGCCAGCGCGTGGCGATCGGCCGGGCGTTGGTGCGCGACGCCCAGGTCTTCCTGTTCGACGAGCCGCTGTCCAACCTCGACGCCAAGCTGCGCACCGAGATGCGGGTCGAGATCAAGCGCCTGCACCAGGAGCTCGGCTCGACCATCGTCTACGTCACCCACGACCAGATCGAGGCGATGACGCTGGCGACCCGGATCGCGGTGATGAAGGGCGGCCAGGTCGAGCAATATGCCGACCCGCAGACGCTCTACGAGAAGCCGGCGACCCTGTTCGTGGCCGGGTTCGTTGGCTCCCCGGCGATGAACTTCCTGCCCGGCACGGTGGTACGCTCCGGCGGCATGTCCGCCCGGATCGATGGCCACGACCTGCCGCTGGGCGCCTATCCCTTCCTGTCCGAGCCGGTGGCGGGGGACGAGATCGTGCTCGGCTTCCGGCCGGAGGATATCGGCCTGGCCGAGGACGGCGCGCCGGGCATCCCGGTCGAGGCGCCGCTGCTCTTCACCGAGCCGATGGGCGCCGACACGCTGGCCTGGTTCGACCTGGCCGGCAAGCGCGTCTCCGTCCGCCTGTCGCCGGACCGGGCGCGGGCGCTGTCGGGCGGTGCCCGGCTGGCGCTCGACCTGTCCAAGGCCTCCCTGTTCAGCACCCAGACCGAGCGCCGGCTGTAAGGCCGGGCTCCCGAAACCACGAGGAAGCGATGTCCACTCCGGATGTGATCTCCATCCAGCTCTACAGCCTCCGCAACTATGGCGATCTCGACAAGCAGCTCGACGCCGTGGCCGCCGCCGGCTACCACCATGTCGAGACGATCCAGTCGCATTTCGACGATGCCGCCGGCACGCGCCGCAAGCTCGATAGCCGCGGCCTGACCGCATCCTCCGGCCATATCGGCCTGCCGGCGCTGCGCGATCGGCTGGACTGGGTGGTCGAGGGCGCCAAGACGGTCGGCCTGACCCAGCTGTTCATGCCGGCCCTGCCGACGGAGGAGCGCAAGGGCGGCGGTGAGCATTGGCGCCGCGCCGGCCAGGAGCTGGGCGAGTTTGCGGCCCGGCTGGCCGACAAGGGCATCAAGCTCGGCTACCACAACCACCATTGGGAGCTGGAGGCGGCGGAGGACGGCCGCCCGGTGCTGGCGCATTTCTTCGACGGTGCCAACGGCCTTCCACTGACCTGGCAGGTCGACGTCGCCTGGCTGGCCCGTGGCGGGGCCAACCCGTCCGAGTGGCTGGTGAAGGAGAAGGCGCGGGTGACCTCGGCCCATGTCAAGGACATCGCCCCCGCCGGCCAGAAGGCCGACGAGGATGGCTGGACCGATGTCGGCACCGGCACGCTGGACTGGCCGCGGCTGTGGCGCGAATGCCGGGCGGCGGGCGCCGAATGGATGGTGGTCGAGCACGACAACCCCAAGCACCCCGACGCCTTCGCCAAGGCCAGCTTCGACTTCCTCAAGGGCCTGCAAGCCTGACCGACCCCCGGAGACTCCCCAAATGACCCCCGTCACCCTCGGCATCATCGGCTGCGGCAACATCAGCGACGCGTATTTCCGCGGCGCCGCCGGCTCCAGCCTGGTGCGCGTCAAGGCCTGCGCCGATCTGCGGCGCGAGGCCGCCGAAGCCAAGGCCCAGCAATACGGCGTCACCGCCCTCTCGGTCGACGAGCTGCTGGCCGACCCGGAGATCGAGATCGTCATCAACCTGACCGTGCCGCTGGCCCATGCCGCGGTCGGGCTGCAGATCATCGCCGCCGGCAAGCATGTCTATCTAGAGAAGCCGCTGGCGGCGACGCTGGCCGACGCCCGCGCCCTGGCCGAGGCCGCGGCCAAGGCCGGGCTGCGCATCGGCTGCGCCCCCGACACCTTCCTCGGCGGCGCCCACCAGGCCTGCCGCCGGGTGATCGACGAGGGCCGCATCGGCCAGGTGGTCGGCGGCGCCGCGGCGGTGATCTCGCGCGGCATGGAGATGTGGCACCCGAACCCGGAATTCTTCTTCAAGCCGGGCGGCGGGCCGATCCTCGACATCGGGCCGTACTACGTCACCCAGCTGATCAACCTGCTCGGGCCGGTGAAACGGGTGGCGGCGGTCGCCACCAAGGGCTACCCGACCCGCACCGTCACCAGCGAACCGCTCAACGGCCAGATCATCCAGGTCGAGGTGCCGACCACGGTCAACGGCGTGCTGGAGTTCGAGAGCGGCGCCAACATCTCGCTCACCGCCTCCTGGGACGTGTGGAAGAACAAGCGCATCCCGTTCGAGATCTACGGCACCGAGGGCTCGCTGCTGGTGCCCGACCCGAACTTCTTCGGCGGCGCGCCGCAGATCACCGATCAAGGCGGCGACTGGCAGGATGTCGACATTTCCGCCCATCCCTTCGGCGTGCCGAACCGGCCGCTGAAGGATGGCCGCTCGGTGGCCGACTACCGCATTATCGGCGCGCTCGACATGGCCGTGGCGATCCGCGAGGGCCGGCCGCACCGGGCGTCCGGCGACCTGGCGCTGCACGCGCTGGAGGTGATGGAGGCATTCGCCCTGTCCTCGACCGAGGGCCGGCACGTCACCATCGAGAGCGTCTGCCAGCGGCCGGAGCCGGTGCCGCTCGGCACCGACGAGTCGGTCTTCGTCGCGGCGCGCAAGGCGGCGTAGGCGGATCCTCGCGGCGACACCCCCTCCCCCTAACCCCCTCCCGCGAGGGGAGGGGGGGATGTTGGGACGATTGCTTTTTACTCTCCCCCTCCCCCTGCGGGAGGGGGCAAGGGGAGGGGGCTTTTGCCCTCATCTCCGGCCAGCCTTGATCCACACGGTCACCCCCGCCATTCTCGGCCGTCACCGACCGGGACTGCCATGACCACGCTCGACGCCGCCTTCCTCGCTCGCCTCGACGCGCTGCTCGGCCCGGGCGGCGTGGCGCGGGCCGACGCCTTGGCCGGCCTCGATCCCGGCTACCACCCCGACAATCTGGCGGCCGGTATCCAGGCCTCGCCCCGCACCGTGGACGAGGCCTCGGCGGTGCTGGCGCTGTGCCATGAGGCCGGCGTGTCCGTCGTGCCCCATGGCGGTCGCACCGGCCTGGTCGGCGGCGGCGCCTCGCAGCCCGGGCAGATCGTGCTCAGCACCCGCCGGCTTGATCGGATCATCGAGATCGACACCGCCGCGCGACTTGCCGTGGTCGAGGCCGGGGTGACGCTGCAGCAGCTGCAGGAGGCGGCGGCCGAGCATGGCCTGACTCCCGGCATCGACCTCGCCGCCCGCGGCTCCGCCACCATCGGCGGGCTGATCGCGACCAATGCCGGCGGGATCGAGGCGTTCCGCCGCGGCACCATGCGCCACCGGGTGTTCGGCCTGGAGTTCCTGGGCGCCGACGGCACCGTCGTCTCCGACTTGGTGCGGGTGCTGAAGAACAACACCGGCTACGATCTGAAGGACCTGATCGCCGGGTCGGAAGGCACGCTCGGCCTCGTCACCCGGGCCGTGATCCAGCTGGAACGGCTAGTACCGCCTGCGGCGACGGCGCTGGTCGCCTGCGCCTCGGCCGAGGCGGCGCTGACCGCGGCCGGGCGGCTGCGCGACCGCTTCCCCGGCCGGCTGCGGGCACTCGAGATCCTGTGGCACGCCTATGCCGAGACGGTGGCGCAGGAGCATGGCGTCGCGCTGTCCGGCTTCGGCCTGGACCCGGCGCCGGTCTATCTGCTGACCGAGGCCGAGCAGGACCCGGACATCGACATCGCCGCGGCGATGGAGGCGGAGATCGGGGCGCTGTGGGAGGAGGGGCCGGTGACCGGCGCCGCCCTGGCGCAGAACGAGCGGCAGCGCGAGATGTTCTGGCGCATCCGCGACGATTCCGACGCGGTCAGCCGGCCCTGCCCGGACGCCAAGACCTTCGACGTCTCGGTGCCGCTGTCGGCGCTGCCGGCCTATGTCGCGCGGATCCGCGCCGAGCTGGCGGCGACCTTCTCGCCGGCGATGCGGGTCTATGTCTTCGGCCATCTCGCCGACGGCAACCTGCACGTCATGGTCGGCGACCGGCCGCCGGGATCGGAGGCGCGGATCGAGGCGATCCTCTATGACGGGCTGGCCGAGGCCGGCGGCTCCTTCTCCGCCGAGCACGGCATCGGCCTGGAGAAGCAGGCCGCCTTCCGCCGCTACGGCGACCCGGCCCGGCGGGCGGCGATGGCGGCGATCAAGGCGGCGCTGGACCCGAAGGGGATCCTCAACCCGGGGAAGATCCTGGGGTGAGGGAATGTCGCCTCTCCCGCCGCGCAGGAGAGGCGACGAAGGCGCCGGCTACTTGACCTTGGAGAATGCCGTCGGCTTCAGGATCGTGTTGGTGATGTGCGACACGATCGGGCCGTCGCGCTCGGTCCCCGCGCGCTTCTCCAGCCACTCCGGATCGGTCGCGAAAGCGGTCCATTTCTGCTCCCGCTCGGCCAGGGATTCCCATTCGAGCAGGTAGTACAGGGCCTGGTTGCTCTCGCCGATGTCGACGGTCCAGAAGCCAGCCTGGCGGATGCCGAAGCGCTCCCAGATCTTCAGGGTGATGGTCTCGAAGCGGTTCACCACCGCCGGCAGCTTGCCCGGCACGGCGTAATAGACGCGCAGCTCGTGAATCATTCTGGTCTCCTCCCGCAGGGAAGGGGACTGTGGCCCCGCTTCGGCCCGATTGCAATCGTCCGGCAAAAGGGCCGGCAGCGATCAGTCCTTGTCGGCGTAGGGGTTCTTCGGCTGGCGCAGCACCACCCGGATCGGCACTCCGGCGAGCTTGAAGCTCTCGCGCAGCCCGTTCACCAGATAGCGCAGATAGCTGTCCGGGAATTCCTCCGCCTGGGACACGAACAGGGCGAAGGTCGGCGGCCGGGCTTTCACCTGGGTGATGTAGCGGATCTTCAGCCGGCGGCCGCGCACCAGCTGCGGCGGGTGCGCATCCAGCATCGCCGGCAGCCAGCGGTTCAGCGGGCCGGTGCGGACCCGGCGGTTCCACACCTTGTGGATGTCCAGCACCGCGTCCATCAGCTTGTCCAGCTTCTGGCCGCGCAGGGCGGAGATGGTGACGGTCGGCACGCCGCGCACCTGGGGCATCGAGGTCTGCAGCTTGTCGCTCAGCTGCCGCAGCGCGGCGGCATGGTCCTCGACCGTGTCCCATTTGTTGATGGCGATGACGAGGGCGCGGCCTTCCTCGATCACATGCCGGGCGATGGTCAGGTCCTGCTTGTCCATGATCGCCCCGGCGTCCAGCAGCAGCACGCAGACATGGGCCAGCCGGATGGTCTCCAGCGTGTCGCCGACCGACATGAATTCGAGCTTGTCGTCGATCTTGTCGATCCGCGCCTTGCGGCGCAGCCCGGCGGTGTCGACCAGCTTGATCGCCTGGCCGCGCCAGGTCCAATCGACCATGATCGCGTCGCGGGTGATGCCGGCCTCGGGCCCGGTCAGCACCCGGTTCTCGCGCAGCAGCGCGTTCATCAGGGTCGATTTGCCGACATTCGGCCGGCCGATGATGGCAAGGCGG
This sequence comes from Inquilinus sp. YAF38, assembly GCF_052113205.1. NCBI lineage: Bacteria > Pseudomonadati > Pseudomonadota > Alphaproteobacteria > Rhodospirillales > Rhodospirillaceae > Inquilinus > Inquilinus sp. YAF38. The sequence goes on from NZ_JBFRCU010000004.1 coordinate 43,705, forward strand.
ATCGGACGGGTAAGCTCGACCTCGGGGTCGACCACGTCGCCTTCGCCTTCCTCCTCCGGCATCACCTGGTCGTCGTCCTCGACCAGGGTGTCGTCGTCGGCCGCATCCTCCGGCATCAGCGGCCGCAGCGCGTCCAGCAGGTCGACCAGGCCCTGGCCATGGGCGGCCGAGATCGCCACCGGCTCGCCCAGGCCCAGCGACCAGGCCTCGTGCATCCCGGCCTCGGCGGCGCGGCCTTCGCATTTGTTGGCCACCAGGATGACCGGCCGGCCCTGGCGCCGCAGCCAATTGGCGAAATGCGCATCCAGCGGCGTCACCCCGGCGCGGGCATCGATCATCATCAGCGCGACGTCGGATTCCTGCAGCGCGATCTCGGTCTGCTGCCGCATCCGCGCTTCGAGGCTGTCGTCGAACGCCTCCTCCAGCCCGGCGGTGTCGATCACGCGGAAGGTCAGATGGCCCAGCTGCCCATCGCCGATGCGCCGGTCGCGCGTCACCCCGGGCAGGTCGTCGACCAGCGCGGTGCGCTTGCCGACCAGCCGGTTGAACAGGGTCGACTTTCCGACATTCGGCCGGCCGATGATGGCGAGGGTGAAGGGCATGCGCTCAAACTGCTCAGCGATAGGCGGTCAAGGTGCCGCCCGTGCCGACAATATACAGGGTTCCGTCGGCAATGACCGGGGTGATCCGCGTCGGGTCGGTTTCGAAATTCCCGGTAATCTCGCCGGTCTTGGGCGAGAGCAGCACGCCGTCGCCGGTCGAGCTGGCCAGGATCAGCGTATCACCGGCCAGAACCGGGCCGGTCCAGGTGATCGGGCCTTCCTTGTCCTCGGGGTCGGTCCAGCGCTCCAGCTCGCGCACCCAGCGCACCTTGCCGGTGTTGCGGACCAGCGCCACCACGACGCCGTCATTGGAGACCAGATAGACGGTGTCGCCGGCCACCCAGGGCATCTGGGTGCCGCTGATCGGCTGCTCCCAGACCGTGATCCCCGAGCGCATGTCGATGCCGACCGCCTGGTTGCCGTGGCTGACCGCGACCACCAGTTCGCCGTCGATCGCCGGCAGGGCGGTGATGTCGGCCAGGCCGGCCAGGGCACCCGCAGCACGGGCGGCGCCGCCGCCGACCGTGGCCGACCACACCGGCCGGCCGTTCTCGATCCGCAGGCCGTACAGCTCGCCCGAGGAATAGGGCACCACCACCACGCCGTTGTCGACCGCGGCGCTGCCGCCGCCGAGCAGGGCCGAGGCTTCGGTGATGCCGCTGTGGTTCCACACCTCGGTGCCGGTCTTCGCGTCCAGCACCTCGGTCTGGTTATCGACGGTGATGGTGACGATGCGGCCCTGGGTCACGGTCGGTGCGCCGCGTACCGGCCCGGCCAGCTTGCTGCGCCAGATCAGGCCGCCATTCGACGGGTCGACCGCCACCGCCTCGCCGAAGCCGGTGGTGGCGTAGACCGTGCCGTCGGCATAGGCGGCGCCGCCGCCGATCGGCACGCTGTCCTGCTCCGGATCCGCCACCCGCACCCGCCAGTAGGAGCGGCCGGTGGCGGCGTCGAGCGAGTTCAGCCGGCCGGAGGCGTCGGTGATGTAGACCTTGCCATCGGCGATCACCGGGCCGTTCAGCAGTGCCGTGCTGCTGCTGTCACCGCTGCCGATGCTGCTGCTCCACGCCCGCTGGAACGGGATCTTCAGCGCCAGGTTGCCGTTGACATGGTTCACTGCCCCGCCCGGGTTGCGCCAGTCGGGGTTGGTGCGCACCGCCGGCAGCACGGCCGGCTGCCCGGCATCGGCCGACGGCTCCAGCCCCTGGGTGCGGCTGATCACCGCGATCCGTTCGCCCGGCAGCGGCGTCTTGGCCTCCTTGAACCAGCTGCAGGCGCTGAGCAACCCGGCGAGCGCAAGTATGGAGATCCGGGGCAGCAGGTGGCGTCGCCGCATGGCGTGGTCCCTCAATTGCTCGAAATGCTGAGGAGCTGTTCGGCCCGGCTGCGCACGCCGGGGGACGAGGCCGGGTCCTTCGACAGCGCCTCGAAGATCTCGCGGGCCTTGGCCGCATCTTTCTGGCGCAGGGCCAGCAGGCCCTGCAGCTCGCGCGCCTCGGCGCGCCAGGGTGCACCGTCGGCGGCCAGCGGCGCCAGCTCGTCATTCAGCGCCGCGGGGTCGCCGTCGTCGAGCCGGGCCATGACCGAATAGAGCCGGGCGAGGTCGCGCACCACCGAATTGACGCCGCTGTCGCCGGCGATCTGCTGATAGATCTTGCCGGCCTCGTCGCGCTTGCCGGCGTCGAGAGCGGCGCGCGCCTCCAGCAGGCGGGCCAGGGCCGCCCGGTCGGCGCTGCTGTCGCCGGCGACGGCGGCGTAGATCGAGGCGGCGTTCTGCGGAGTGGCAGCGGCCTGCTGCTGGGCGTTGACCAGGGCCAGGGTCTGCGACTGCGCCTGGCTCTGGCTGTAGCTGCGCCAGCCGACGAAGGCGGCGGTGCCGAGGACGATCGCGACCGCGCCCGCGATGATCAGCGTGCCGTGCCGGTTCCAGATCGCCTTGACGCGATCCTCGCGCAGGGCTTCGTCGACTTCGCGGAAGATATCGGTCATTCACAGGGTTCCGAACAGGGCGCCGCCTCGGCCGGGCGTCGCGGCCGAGCCGCCCTAACTAGACGATTGGTTCGGGGAAGACAATCCAACGGTGTGGCGGCGATATGGCGACGTGCGGAACGATGACAGTCCGGTCGCTCCGGCGACCGCTGCGACTCCGGCTGGACGCGGGGCGAGATTTGTCCAACACTCGGCGGACCGACTCAACGGTGTCGAGGCGTCTCGTCGGCGTATGTCGCAGGTTCTCGATCTCTCTCAGATACGGCGCCGCCGTGGGCGCGTCTATTTCAACCGCGGCGAACTCGGCCGGCTGCTCGGCCTGTATTTCGATCGCGTCGCCGCCGGCGAGTGGCGCGACTACGCGATCGACCACGGGGTCGGTATCGCCGTGTTCAGCGTGTTCCGGCACAGCCATGACCGGCCGCTCTACGGCATCTGCAAGGTGCTGGGCGCGCAGGGGACGGAATACTGCGTCTATGAAGGCCGGCACCGGCTTCGCCGCGGCCACACCCTGGCCGAGGTGCTGGAGATGTTCGAGCGCAAGCTGACGCTGGTCCGCGACTGACCCTGATTCTGTTCATCCCCATCCAGGCGGCATCATGACCGACTTCGCGCACTATCCCAGCCTGCAGGACAGGGCCGTGCTGATCACCGGCGGCGGCTCCGGCATCGGCGCCGCCCTGGTCGAGCATTTCGTCCGCCAGGGCAGTCGGGTGGTGTTCTGCGACATCGATGCGGACTCGTCGCGGGCGCTGGCCGAGCGGCTGGCGGGGGAGGGGCTGGCCGCCCCCGCCTTCCTGCCCTGCGACCTGCGCGACATCGACGCGTTGCGCGCCATGGTGCGGGCGGCGGAGGCGGCAGTCGGGCCGATCCGGGTGCTGGTCAACAATGCAGGCCACGACCAGCGCCACAGCATCGACGAGGTGACGCCGGACTACTGGGACGACCGGCTGGCGGTGAACCTGAAGCACCAGTTCTTCGCCGTGCAGGCGGTACGGCCGGCGATGCGCGAGGCCGGCGGCGGCTCGGTGATCAATTTCGGCTCGATCTCATGGCGCGCCGGGATGGGCGGCATGCCGGCCTACACCACGGCCAAGGCGGCGATCGAAGGCCTGACCCGCAGCCTGGCGCGCGACCTCGGCGCCGAGGGCATCCGGGTCAATTGCGTCCTGCCCGGCGCGGTCCGGACCGAGCGGCAGGTCAAGCTGTGGTACACGCCCGAATACGTCGAGCGGATCATGGCGGCGCAATGCCTGAAGGGCTTCGTCGAGCCGGACGACATCGCCCGCATGGTCGCTTTCCTGGCCTCGGACGACGCCCGCATGTGCACCAGCCAGATGTATGTCGTCGACGGGGGATGGATCTGAGCGGCCGGTCCCTGGCCGCAAGGTGCCTGTTATTCGCTCGCTTGACGATCTTCTCGCCGTAGCCGATCCGGCATGGCCGTCGTTGCGGCGAGAGATCGGCCGTGCCGGCAACCTGGTCGACGTCATCCCACCCGCGCCAACGGCAGCGGCCGATTTGCACCGACTGCAGGTCACTGTGCGCTCGACTCTCGGCGCAGTTATCTACGAGTCCGGCGGACTGCTGATCGACCATGGCTGGGTGCGGCTGCTCGGGTCCGGGGACGATCGGCTGGGTCGCTCGCTCGTCTCCTGGAACCTGATCTGCGGTCTGGCTGTGCCGGGAGATTCGATGCTACTGGTCGGCGATGACGCCGTCGGAGGCCTTTTTGCCGTCAATATCGGTCGGTTTGCCGGCCCGCCGGGCGAGATCCACTATTTTGCGCCCGACAGCCTATCCTGGGATAGCCTCGGCCTTGGCTATTCGGACTTCGTTGCCTTCCTGCTAAACGGGGATCTGGCGGAATTCTACGGCAATGCCCGCTGGGATGGATGGCAGGCGGAGGTCGCGGCCATGGCCGGGCATCAGGCCATGTCGATCTATCCGCCCCTTTGGGCGAAGACATCCGAGACCGGAGAGCGAAGCCGGCGGCCGGTGCCTCTGCAGGAGCTGGTCGGGCTGACGGGAGCGCTCGAAACGCGGCCGTGATCGCTACTCTCTCGTCGATTCTGGTACCATCGATCGCCCCCAACTGGATCTAACGGCCGCGGCCGAAACCCCGCATGCTGCAAGCGACCCGGCATCAGCCGGACCGTCGTGACGCCCCGGGCTCGCCGGGGAGAGGGAAGGCGCGATGTGTGCGATCTGCCCTGGGCCGCTCGGCTCAGGGGCTCAGCAGCGTGCTCTCGATCCGGGCGTCCGGCGCGATCGTGCGGATGCCGTCGGCCAGCTCGTGGCCGACCGCCTCCAGCGCCGCGATCGGCATCGGCTCCAACCGCTCGATCACGAACCACATCTCGGTCGTCGGCAGGTCGAGGCGGGTGCGCGGGCCCTGCCGCCAGTTCCAGCGCCGGCAGGTGACGCCGCGGTCGTCGCGCCAGACGACCTCGCCCGGCTCCGGATGCTCGACCGCGGCCTCGCCGTTCGCCAGCGTCTCGAAGATCTCGTCACCCGTCGCCCGCACCAGCCGCGGCGGACCCGCATAGGCGGCCAGATCCTCGCCGCCGATCGGCACCGCCCAGCGCACGCTCAGCGCGTTGTACAGGTCGACCATGCGGTTGATCGGCGGCAGCCCGCCGTCGCGCTGGGCCCGTTTGCGCAGCGCCTCGGCCGAGCACGGCGTGCGCTGCGGCTTGGCACCGAAGCCGCGATAGGCCTCGCGCCATGCCTCCAGATGTGCCGCCGCCCAGTCCGGCCCCGCCGCTGCAGCCTCGCAGGCCTCGGCCAGCCGAGCCGCGCCGTCGGCGTCACTCGGGCCGTTGCGGGCGCCGCGCGCCACCAGGCTCAGCGCCACGAAATCGGGGCGCAGCCCCCGGATGGCGGGATCGACGACGGGTGGGGCGGACAGCATCGGCTTGGTTCTTTAAAGTGACCGGATATACCAATATGTTGACTAATCTATGACGACCGACGAGGTCAATATGCTGGCCGAGACGGCCGGGATCGACGGGGCTGAGGCGGAGACCACGGCGGCGGTGGCGCGCCGTGTCGCCGAGCTGCGTCGGGCGCGGCGGCTGTCGCTGGACGGGCTGGCCCGGCTGTCCGGCGTCAGCAAGGGCATGCTGGTGCAGATCGAGAACGCCCGCTCCAACCCCTCGATCGCAACGCTGTGCCGGGTGGCCGCGGCGCTCGGCGTCTCGGTGGCGGAGCTGGTGGAGCTGGGCGGCGAGGACGTCGTGCGGCTGGTCGCGCCGGAAGAGGCTGCGCGGCTCTGGGCCGGGCCGGAGGGCGGCCGGGCGGTGCTGCTGGTCGGCAGCGAGGGGCCGGACATGCTGGAGCTGTGGAACTGGGAGATGAAGCCGAAGGAGCGGCACGTGTCCGACCCGCATCCGGCCGGCACGCGCGAGCTGCTGCACGTCACCGCCGGCACGCTGCTGCTCGAGGTCGAAGGCCGGCCGCACGAGGTCCAGGCCGGCACCTCGGTCCTGCTGCACAGCGACCGGCCGCACGCCTATGCCTGCAAGGGCGCGCGGTCGGTCCGCTTCACCATGGCGGTCATGGAGCCGCACGCGGTGCGGCGGTAGAGCCCATTCGGGAGTGCTACTGGCGCGGCTGTCTGACGGCGGTTTCTGCGCTTCCGGTGCTCACGGACCCAAACGTCCGCTGTGCGCCGGTTCTCGAAACCACCGCCACCCGACTCACGCCAGCGCATTCCCAAACGGGCTCTGAGGGGACGGCCGGCGGCCCTCCCGGGTCGCCCCTACGCGCCCATTCCAGCGAGCAGCACGTATTTCAGCTCCACGAACTCCTCGATGCCGTGATGCGAGCCCTCGCGGCCGAGGCCGGATTCCTTGACCCCGCCGAAGGGCGCCACCTCGGTGGCGACGACGCCGGCATTGACGCCGACGATGCCGTAATCCAGCGACTCCGCCACCCGGAACACGCGGCCCAGGTCGCGGGCGTAGAAATAGGCGGCGAGGCCGAAGGGCGTGGCATTGGCCTGGGCCACCACATCCGTTTCGTCGCGGAAGCGGTAGACCGGGGCCAGCGGGCCGAAAGTCTCCTCCTGCGTCACCACCATCTCGGTGGTGGCGCCTGACAGGACGGTCGGCTCGAAGAAGGTGCCGCCCAGCGCATGGCGGTGGCCGCCGGTGACGACCGTGGCGCCCTTGGACACGGCATCGGCGATGTGGCGCTCGGTCTTCTCCACTGCCTCGGCCGTGATCAGCGGGCCCTGGACCACGCCGGGCTCGGTGCCGTTGCCGACCTTCATCGCCTTAACCTTGGCGGCGAAGCGGGCGATGAAGTCATCGTAGACCGCGTCCTGGACATAGATCCGGTTGGCGCAGACGCAGGTCTGGCCCATGTTGCGGAACTTCGAGGCCAGTGCGCCCTCGACCGCGGGGTCGATGTCGGCATCGTCGAACACGATGAAGGGCGCGTTGCCGCCCAGCTCCAGCCCGACCTTCTTCACCGTGTCCGCCGCCTGGCGCATCAGCAGCTTGCCGACCTCGGTCGATCCGGTGAAGCCGACGAACTTCACCGCCGGATGGCCGGTCAGGACGCGGCCGATCTTCGGCGCGTCGCCGGTGATCACGTTCAGCACGCCGGCCGGCACGCCGGCGCGCACCGCCAGCTCGGCCAGGGCCAGGGCGGTCAGCGGCGTCTCCGGCGCCGGCTTGATCACGGCGGTGCAGCCGGCGGCCAGGGCCGGCGAGACCTTGCGGGTGATCATTGCCGCCGGGAAGTTCCACGGCGTGATCGCCGCGACCACGCCGATCGGCTGCTTCATCACCAGGATGCGGGCGTCGGCGCGGTGGCTCGGGATGGTCTCGCCGTAGATGCGCTTGGCCTCCTCGGCATAGAACTCGACGAAGGAGGCGGCGTAGTCGACCTCGCCGCGCGCCTCGGCCAGCGGCTTGCCCTGCTCGCTGGTCATGATCAGGGCGATGTCCTCCTTGTTCGCCAGGATCAGGTCGAACCAGCGGCGCAGGATGGCGGAGCGCTCCTTGGCGGTCTTCTTGGCCCAGGGGCCGAAGGCGGCTTCTGYGGCTTCGACGGCATCGGTCGCTTCGGCCTCGCCGAAGCGGGGCACACGGCCCAGCGTCTCGCCGGTCGCCGGATTGGTCACCGGATCAACGGCCTCGCCGATCCAGGAGCCGCCGATCAGGGCCTGGCTCTTCAGCAGGGTTGGGTCGTTCAGGGTCAGCATAGCGATCTCACGGGGTCACGGAACAGGGGCGCCCCGGTGGGCGCACACTCTCTCGTCATTCCCGCGAAAGCGGGAATCTCTTCGGTCGATGCGTCGCGAGATCCCCGCTTTCGCGGGGATGACGCAGCAGCAGGGACGGGTCAGGCCGCCGCCAAGGCCGTCTCCAGCACGTCCAGGCCTTCGTCGACAATGGCATCGCTGGCGGTCAGCGGCACCAGGATGCGGATGACATTGGCGTTGACGCCGCAGGACAGCAGCACCAGGCCGTTCTCATAGGCCTTCTGCGTCACCTTCTTGGTGGCGTCGGCATCCGGGTCGTAGGCGCCACGCGACTTGACGATCTCGAAGGCGACCATGCCGCCCAGGCCGCGGATGCCGGCGATCGGCAGCAGGTCGTTGCGCCGCGACAGCGTCTCCAGCCGCGCCTTGATCCGGGCGCCGATGGCGTTGGAGCGCTCCAGCAGCTTCTCCTCCTTGAACACCTCCAGCACCGCCAGCGCCGCGGCGCAGGCCAGCGGGTTGCCGGCATAGGTGCCGCCCAGCCCCCCCGGGTCGGCCGCGTCCATGATCGGCGCCCGGCCGATCACGCCGGACAGCGGAAAGCCGCCGGCCAGGCTCTTGGCGACGCAGATCAGGTCGGCCTCGACGTCGAAATGCTCCATCGCGAACATCTTGCCGGTGCGGCCGAAGCCGGTCTGCACCTCGTCGGCGATCAGCACGATGCCGTGCTCGTCGCAGACCCGGCGCAGGGCGCGCATCAGCTCGGCCGGCACATCGTAGAAGCCGCCTTCGCCCTGCACCGGCTCGATGATGATGGCGGCGACGCGCGACGGGTCGACATCGGCCTTGAACAGGAAGCTCAGCGCCTTCAGCGAATCCTCGACGGTGACGCCGTGCTGGGCCACCGGGAAGGGCAGGTGCCAGACCTCGGGCAGCACGGGCCCCAGGCCCTTCTTGTACGGCACCACCTTGCCGGTCATGGCCGAGGCCATCACGGTGCGGCCGTGGAACGCGCCGGTGAAGGAGATCACGCCGCTGCGGCCGGTGGCGGCGCGGGCGATCTTGACCGCGTTCTCGGTCGCCTCGGCCCCGGTGGTGAAGAACACCGACTTCAGCGGGCCGCTGATCGGCGCCAGCGCGTTCAGCTTCTCGGCCAGCTCGATATACGGCTCGTACATCAGCACCTGGAAGCAGGTGTGGGTGAAGTTCGCCATCTGCGCCTGCACGGCGGCGATCACCTTGGGATGGCAATGACCGGTGTTGACCACCGCGATGCCGCCGGCGAAGTCGACATAGCGCTTGCCTTCGACGTCCCAGATCTCGGCGTTCAGCGCGCGGGCGGCGGAGATCGGCGTGGCGTGCCCGACCCCGCGGACGACGGCGGCGTTGCGGCGCTGGAACAGCTCGGCATTGGTGGTCATGAACATCCCCTCGGGTCAGGCTATGCAGAAGGTCGGTGCGGTAGCCGCGTTGAACAATCGCCTAGTTTGAACGTGTCTGGTGCATCCTATGCACCGTCGCCGTTCGGTGTCGCGAACAGATGGCGCAGCCAGCCCCGCAGCGTGGCCAAGCCGGGCTCGTCCCAGCGCGCCGCCTCGGACAGGAAATAATAGCCGCCGAGCCGGATGTCGGACGGCACCATCTCGACCAGCCCGCCGGCGGCCAGATCCTCGCCGGCCAGCACGGCATTGGCCAAGGCGACGCCCTGGCCCAACCGCGCCGCTTCGATCGCCAGATGGGCGTGCCACAGCCGCGGACCGCGCAAGGGCGGCAACTCCGCCACACCGGCCCGGTGCAGCCAGCGCTCCCACTGCTCGGTCGATTCCTCGTGGATCAGCGGCACCCGCAGCAGGTCGGCCGGGGCAGCGACATCGGCATGGCGGGCGCGGAAGGCGGCGCTGGCCACCGGGAAGACGCGCGGGCTGGACAGCAGCTCGGCCCGGACCCCGTCGCGCGGTGCGGCCGCCTCCAGATAGATGATCTCGGCGTCCGCCCCCTCTGGTCCCAAGCCTGCGCGCGAAAAATCGGGTCGGGCCAGGGTCGGCAGCAGGGTGATCTCGTGCTCCGGCAGCAGCGCCTCCAGCTCCGGCAGCTTCGGCAGCACCCGGCGCGAGGCGACGCCGGGGGCGCACCAGATCGCCAGGGTGCGGCGGCGCGGTGCCGACAGCTCGGCGGTGGCGCGCTCGATCAGATCCAGCGCCTGGGCCACCTGGGCCAGATAGCGCTGACCCTCCGGCGTCAGCGCCAGGCCACGCCCGGCCGGCCGCAGCAGCCGGGCGCCCAGCCGCTGCTCCAGGTTGCGGACATGGCGCGACACCACGGTGTGGCTGACCGCCAGCTCCTCCCCCGCGGCGCGGACGCTGCCGAGGCGGCCGACGGCCTCGAAGGCGCGGAGCGCGATCAGCGGAGGCAGGCGTCTGGCCATGGCGGTCTCGGGTGGGGCCAAGGGTCGGGGGCGGCGAGGCGGACCCTAGCACGGCGGCGGCGTAGCCGGGCGTCCGGCCGATATATGAATTTTTTCACGAATTTATAAAATCCGCATTGCCGAGCGGGGCGGAGCCGGGATTAAGCTGGCAAGGGCGCGAGAATGCCGGGAGACACCGGCCGTGGTGCGCCGATTTGAAGGGGGAGAGGATTTCATGCCGGTATTTTGGGGAACGGCGGCTGCCGACAGGATCGTCGGCAGCGCCGGAGCGGACCAGATTTACGGCCAGGCCGGTGCCGACACGCTCTATGGCGCGAGTGGCGACGACTGGCTGAACGGGGGCCTGGGCAGCGACCTCATGGTCGGAGGGCTCGGCAATGACGTCTACTACGTCGCCGCGGCCGGCGATGGGGTGGTGGAGCGCGCGGGTGAAGGCACCGACTCGGTGCTGGCTTGGATCAGCTACCAGCTCGCCGCCAATGTCGAGCATCTGACGCTGTCCGGGACGGCCGATCTGTCCGGCACCGGCAACGCGCTGAACAACACCATCATCGGCAACGCCGGGAACAACGTGCTCAACGGCGGCGCCGGGACCGACACGCTGGCCGGGGGCAAGGGTAACGACGTCTACGACGTCGACTCGGCCAGCGACCGGGTGCAGGAGGCGGCGAACGAGGGCTATGACCGGGTGCGGTCATCGGTCAGCTTCGCGCTCGGCGCCAATCTCGAGGAGCTGAACCTGACCGGCTCGGCCGCTATCAACGGCACTGGCAATGCTCTCGCTAACACGATTGTCGGGAACGCCGGAAACAACCTGCTCAACGGCGCCGCCGGGGACGACGTGCTGATCGGCGGCAAAGGCGACGACATCTATCTCGTTGGCGCGGCGGGCGACCGGGTGGTCGAACAGGCGGGCGAGGGCTTTGACCAGGTGCAGGCCTGGGTGAGCCATCAACTCTCCGCCAATGTCGAGGCCCTGACCCTGCAAGGCACAACCRCCATCAACGGCTTCGGCAACGCGCTGGACAACCTGATCACCGGCAATACTGGGAATAACGTGCTTAACGGCGGCGCCGGTGACGACACGCTGGTCGGCGGGCAGGGTGACGACGTCTACGACGTCGACTCGTCCGGCGACCGAGTCCAGGAGGCGATCAACGGGGGCCATGACCGGGTGCGAACATCGGGCAGCTTTACGCTCGGCGCCAATTTCGAGGACCTGAACCTGATCGGTGCGGCCGCCGTCAACGGCACCGGCAATGCGCTTGCCAACACCATCATCGGCAATGCCGCGAACAATGTGCTCAACGGCGCCGCCGGCGACGATCTGCTGATCGGTGGCAAGGGCGACGACATCTACTACGTCGGTTCGGCAGGCGACCGGGTGGTGGAGCGTACCGGCGAGGGCTTCGACCAGGTTCACGCCTGGACCGGCCATCAGCTTTCCGCCAATGTCGAGGCCCTGATCCTGCAGGGCACGGCCGGCATCAATGGCTTCGGCAACGCACTGGACAACCTGATCATCGGCAATGCCGGGAACAACGTGCTTAACGGCGGCACCGGGAACGACACGCTGGTCGGGGGCAAGGGCAACGACGTCTACGACGTCGACTCGGTCGGCGACCGGGTCCAGGAGGCGGCGAATGAAGGATGGGACCGGGTGCGGTCGTCGGTCCCCTTGGTGCTCGGAGCCAATCTCGAAGAGCTGAACCTGACCGGCACGGCCGCCATCAACGGCACGGGTAATGTGCTCGCCAACACGATTGTCGGCAATGCGGCAGCCAACGTGCTGACCGGCGGATCCGGGGATGACACACTGGATGGCAAGGCCGGAAACGACCGCTTGGTCGGTGGTGTCGGCAACGACATCTACGTGGTCGATTCGACGAACGATCAGGTGGTCGAGCTTGCCGGCGAAGGCATAGATCGGGTGCGGGCGTCAGTGAGCCATACGCTCGTCGCGAATGCCGAAGATCTCAATCTGACCGGCGCGGGTGCCATCAACGGCACCGGCAACGCTTCGGCCAACACCATCATCGGCAATGCCGGGGCCAACGTGCTGACCGGCGGAGCCGGGGACGATATGCTCTTTGGCGGCGCGGGAGACGATGCTTTGTATGGCGGTTCGGGACGAGATCGCCTCTATGGAGGGACCGGTTCGAACACTCTGGGCGGCGGGATTGGGGATGACATCTACGTCACGGATAACGACCTGCACTTTTACGACCCGTGGAATTTGGACATCCTCGTCGAGCGTGCAGGCGAGGGGACCGATCTCGTCATCGCGTCGCACGCCTATGCTCTGGCGGACAACATCGAGAACCTTGTCCTAGTCGGCACGGAGGACGGCGAGGCCATCGGCAATCGGCTCTCGAACTCCATCACCGGAAACATTGGTGACAACGTCCTCGACGGCCGCGAAGGGAATGACCGGCTGGCGGGGGGCGAAGGTGACGACACCTATATCGTGGACAGAGTCGGCGATATCGTCATCGAAAACAGCAATTCCGGGATTGATACGATCCGCTCGCAGTTTGACTACGTGATGGGCGCGAATATCGAGAACCTCGTCCTCGAAGTACCGCGTTCATTCGATCCAGCGCATGGAACCGGCAATGAGCTGAACAATACGATCTGGGGGAGTGACGGTGACGATGTCCTGGATGGACGAGGCGGCAACGACACTCTCATCGGCGGAGCCGGCCTCAATACCTACCTCGTCGACTCTGCAGGAGATATCGTTGTCGAAAGCGACAGTGTCTTCTCTGCCGGAGTTGTTCGAGCCACCGTCAGCTATGCCCTCGGCGCCAATATTGGCAGCCTGGTCCTGCTTGGTGGCGCAAATCTTAACGGTACAGGAAACGCGACAGACAATCGGATTGAGGGGAACAGTGGTAACAACATCCTCCGCGGAGAGGGTGGAATTGACTATTTGACGGGTGGTCTGGGTCGAGACCAAGTGTATGGTGGTGATGGAGATGACTACATATACACAAATAAGTTGCATATAATGTCTGGGGAGATCTATGATGGGGGCTTGGGTTATGATCAGATCGAGCTGACTTTTGATTCCGGATTATCGAATGGATTCATCGATATCAGCGGATTGAGGATCGATGGCGTCGAGTCGATCATGAGTTTTTATCAGGTAACCAAGATGACTATGGCGCAGGCCGCCCAATTCTCCGAGTTGGATACGTATGGCCTGCAGCTTTCTGATGGCGGTGTTCTCGATCTGACGGCGAATCCGAACGTATCGGTCGGATGGTTCATCCTTTCAGACCAGGGCACTACCCTCAATCTGACCGGGCGGACGAACCCAAGCGTGGTCGACGGAGGGGCAGGCGCGGACACGATTCTCGGTGGGACCTACTCCAATCAAATTACCGGGGGCGGCGGTGACGACTATATTGTCAGTGGGGGTGACAATAATTCTAGTCTCGAGGGTGGGGGTGGAAACGACCGCATCGATGCAAGCCAGGGTAATGACTCATTTATCAATGGAAATGACGGTGCAGATATTATCGATGGTAGGGCTGGAGACGACGCGCTCTCTGGCGATGCCGGAGATGATCGCCTTATCGGCGGCGGAGGCGACGACCGCCTTGATGGCGGGGTCGGAAATGACATCATGGTCGGTGGCCTCGGCCGCGACTCCTATAATGTGGATTCCCTGAACGACATCGTCACGGAACTACCCGGAGAGGGGATCGACACCGTCCTGTCGTCGCTGAGCTACGCACTCGGGGCCAGTCTCGAGAACTTGATCCTATGGGGAACCAGCATAATCGACGGCACAGGAAATGAGCTCGACAACACGTTGGAAGGCAGCGCCGCCGCCAACGTCCTGTCGGGGAGATCGGGCAGTGACACGCTGCTCGGGTATGCCGGAAATGACACCCTGATCGGCGGCGGCGGCGGCGATTCATTCGCTTACTTCGGCAGCCGCAATCAAGGTGTGGACACCATCGTCGACTTCAGTTCCGCGCAGGGTGACAAACTGCTGTTCCAGGGGGTGCTCCACGGCACCTTTAATTATCTTGGAACGGCGTCGTTCACGGGCAGTGGCAATAGCCAAGCGCGCTTCGCCGCCGGGCAACTGCTCGTCGATACGGACGGCGACGGCACAGCGAACATCACCGCGAACCTGACCGGGATCACTGCCGCGTCCCAGCTCCACGCTTCCGACTTCGTGTTCACCTGAGACGTCGGCGGCCGGCATCGGCCGGCCGAAGCGGACCGGACGCTACGGCTCAATCGGCATCGCGCAGCTTGGCCGAAACGATACCGGGCACCAGCGCGCGGAATTTTAAGGGGGAGAAAATTTCATGACCGTATTTTGGGGAACGGCGGCTGCCGACGCGATCCTCGGCAGCGCCGGGGCGGACCAGATCTACGGCCAGGCCGGCAACGACACGCTCTATGGCTCGGGCGGCGAGGACTTGCTGAATGGAGGCCTGGGCAACGACCTGATGGGCGGAGGGCTCGGCGACGACGTCTACTATGTCGCCGCAGCCGGCGATACGATCGTGGAGCGCGCGGGCGAAGGCACCGATTGGGTGCTGGCCTGGGTGAGCTATCAGCTTGCCGCCAATGTCGAGCATCTGACGCTCTCCGGGACGGCCGACCTGACCGGCATGGGCAACGCTCTCAACAATACCCTCATCGGCAATGCCGGGAACAACATCCTCAACGGCGCCGCCGGCGACGATCGGCTGGTCGGGGGTGAGGGTAACGACGTCTATCTTGTCGGCGCGGCCGGCGACCGCGTGGTTGAGCAAGCAGGCGAGGGCAATGACAAGGTGCTCGCCTGGGTCAGCCATCAACTCGCCGCCAATATCGAGGCTCTTGTCCTACAGGGCACGGCTGCCATCAATGGCACTGGCAATGCACTGAACAACACAATCGCCGGCAATGCCGGGAACAACGTCCTCAACGGCGCCGCCGGTGACGATCTGATGATCGGAGAAGCCGGCAATGACACCTATTATGTCGCCGCAGCCGGCGACCGCGTGGTTGAGCAGGCAGGCGAGGGCGCCGACCAGGTGCTCGCCTGGATTAGTCATCAGCTCGCCGCCAATGTCGAGATCCTGATCCTGCAAGGTATGGCGTCCATCAGCGGCACCGGCAACGCGCTGAACAACACAATCATCGGCAATGCCGGCGACAACGTGCTCAACGGCGGTGTGGGGAGCGACACTCTGGCTGGGGGCACGGGCAATGACGTCTACGATGTCGACTCGATTGGTGACCGTGCCCAGGAGGCAGCGAACGAGGGCTATGACCGGGTACGATCAGCGGTCAGTTTCACGCTCGGCGCCAATATTGAGGAACTGAATCTGACCGGCACGGCCGCTATCGACGGCACCGGCAACGCAYTGAACAACACCATCATCGGCAATGCCGGGAACAACGTCCTCAACGGCGGGACGGGGAACGACACGCTGGTCGGGGGCAGTGGTGGAGATATCTACGACGTGGACTCGGCCGGCGATCGGGTTCAGGAAGCGGCGGGCGGGGGCCATGACCTGGTGCGGTCCTCGGTCAGCTTCGCGCTCGGCGGCAATCTCGAGGATCTGACCCTGACCGGTACCGCCGCCATCAACGGCACCGGCAATGCGCTGGCCAATACCATCACCGGCAATGCCGGAAACAACCTGCTCAACGGCGCCGCCGGCAACGACCTGCTGATCGGGGGCAAGGGCGACGACATCTACTATGCCGCCGCGGCCGGAGACCGGGTCGTGGAACTGGCGGGCGAGGGTCTCGATCAGGTCGTGGCTTGGATCAGCTATCGGCTCACCACCCATGTCGAGAACCTCACCTTGGCAGGCACAGCTGACCTAGACGGCGCCGGCAACTATTGGAACAACACCATCATCGGCAATGCCGGGAACAACGTGCTTAGTGGCGGCGTGGGCGACGACCTGCTCATCGGTGGCGACGGGGCCGACAAACTCTACGGCGATGCCGGCCGCGATCGTCTCTATGGTGGTGCCGGGAACGATACATTCTATGTCGAGATCGCTCATTTCGCGGCGGGCGAAGTCTACGATGGTGGAGCAGGCGCGGACGGACTTTTTATATCGAACGGCGTCGCTGGTAATGGTGTCATCGATCTGTTTGCCCTTTCATTGGTCGGAGTCGAGGCTATTTTTGGGTCATCGACCGAAGTCATGAATATTACATGTCAACAAATTAACAATCTCAATAAGATATCTGTCAACGTGCTGAATGTTCATGATAGTGGATTCATTGATTTGTCGGATATGGCGTATTTCAACGCTTCTCATTTCAATCTGAACGGCTTCGGGAATGTGGTGGATGTCGGGTCCGGCTTCGATGATTTGATTATCAGCGGTGGGGTTGGGGACGATAAGATCACCGGCGGCACTTTTTCTATCGGTGGGGGTGGCGATGATATTCTTGTAGCCTCCACACACGGCGCGACTCTTCGTGGCGGGGCCGGTGACGATACCCTGAGCGGCGGTGCGGGTGGGGACTTGCTCTATGATGGAGCCGGGGTTGACGATGTGTTCGGCGCTGGCGGAAGCGACGTCTTGTTTCTCACCGCGGGTGATGTTGCCCTTGGTGATCGGTATGATGGCGGCTTGGGTCGCGACACGATTGAGGTATCACCGATTTCCACTATTGATATATCTGCTGCTGAGATTTCGGGATTTGAATATTTGAGCGCGTTTGGAGTCCGTGCAAGTGCATCGCAGATCGACTCTTTCTCGGAAATAAGTGTAACGACAATAGAGCTAACAACATCAGGAGTTGTCGAATTTTCTAGTCAAGATGTCATATATCTTCGTGAGATAATTCTGTCATCTCAAGGAAATACTATAGAAATGGGGGCCGGTGGCTTCTTTGTTACCGGTGGTGCGGGAAATGATGTGATAAATGGTGGAAATTGGGACGATGTAAATACAGGTGGTGCGGGAAATGATGTGCTCTCCGGGAGAGGAGGCCAGGATGCTTTGAGTGGAGAGGCAGGGGACGATTATATTCGTGGCGATTCCAATGGTGATGGCTTGGTCGGAGGCGACGGAAACGACACCCTCTCGGGTGGCGATGGCGGTGACTATCTGGTCGGTGGAGCCGGAAACGACCTTCTCACCGGTGGAGCCGGAGATGACTATTTTCGATTTTCAGCACTCTCGGACGGCCGCGACACAATATCAGATTTCAGCTCGGCGCAAGGTGACAGGTTGGAATTCGAGAATCTTCTTCACGGTTCCTTCAGCTACCGCGGTACGGCCGCCTTCACCGCCAGCGGCAACAGCGAAGCGCGGTTCGATGGGGGCATCGTCTTGGTCGACGCGAATGGCAACGGTGTTGCGGATATCACGATCATCCTGACCGGCATCTCCGCGGCCACGCAGCTGACTGCCACAGATTTTACGATATGGTGAGTGGAATCGACCGGCCTCGTCCCAGCATTCAATAGCTGGGACGAGGCTATGAGGCCCTTTGGTCGCCCCGCATTTCCCGAATGCTGCATTGCAGCATTCGTATGACCTGTCGCGAAGGTAAGCGCGCATCTTAGGGGCGATATCCCGTCACCGGATTCGCCCTCATGCCGCTGCCGCTCTTCGCTCTGGCCGTTGCCGCGTTCGGCATCGGCACCACCGAATTCGTGATCATGGGCCTGCTGCCCGATGTGGCGCGGGACCTCGGCGTCACCATTCCGGCGGCCGGCATGCTGGTCTCGGGCTATGCCCTCAGCGTCACCATTGGCGCGCCGATCGTCGCGCTGCTGACGGCGAAGCTGCCGCGCAAGACCGTGCTGCTCGGGCTGATGGGCGTCTTCGTCCTCGGCAATCTGATGTGCGCGCTGGCGCCCGACTACTGGTCGCTGATGGCGGCGCGGGTGCTGACCGCGCTGTGCCACGGCGCCTTCTTCGGCATCGGCGCCGTCGTCGCCGCCGGGCTGGTGCCGCGGCACCAGCGCTCCCGCGCCATCGCGCTGATGTTCTCCGGCCTCACCCTGGCCAATGTGCTGGGCGTGCCCTTCGGCACCGCGCTCGGCCATGTCGCCGGCTGGCGCGCCACCTTCGGCGCGATCGTGCCGATCGGCATCGCCGCCGCCCTGGCCATCGCCTTCATCCTGCCGCGCGACCGCGAGGCGCCGGCCGGGAACCTGCTGTCCGAATTCTCGGTGCTGCGCAAGCCGCAGGTGCTGCTGGCCATGGCGCTCAGCATCCTGTCTTCGGTCAGCCTGTTCTGCGTCTTCACCTACATCACGCCGATCCTCGAGACCGTCTCCGGCCTGACGCCGCAGGGCGTCACCACCGCGCTGCTGCTGTTTGGCGTCGGCATCACCGTCGGCAACCTGTTCGGCGGCCGTCTGGCCGACTGGCGGCTGATGCCGGCGGTGATGGCCAGCTTCACCGCGCTGGCCGTGGCCTGCGCCGGCTTCGGCCTGGCTGCGCCCTTCACCATCCCCGCGGTGGGGGCGATGGTGCTGTGGGGCGTGGTCCAGTTCAGCCTCGGCGCGCCGCTGCAGACCCGCGTGGTCGACCAGGCGCATGAGGCGCCGAACCTGGCCTCGACCCTGAACCAGGGCGCCTTCAACCTCGGCAACGCCGCCGGTGCCTGGCTCGGCGGCGCGGCGATCACCGCCGGCATGCCCTATGGCCAGATCCCCTATCTCGGCGCTGCCGTCGCCGTGATCGGCCTCGCCGTCGCGGTGCTGTCCTACACGCTGGAGAAGCGCGCCCCGGCCCTGGCCTGAAGCGCCCCTTCCGGCTTGATCGAGGCGAGCACCAAGCTCAACTTAGCTTGAATGCTCGATCGGCACGGTGGCGGAGCCATGGACGGAGTCCTGACGATCAACCAGGTGTCGCGGCGCAGCGGCGTCGCCGCCTCAGCGCTGCGCTATTACGAGGCGCGGGGGCTGATCCGGTCCGAGCGCGCCGGCTCCGGCCACCGCCGCTTCCCTCGGGCGGTGCTGCGGCGGATCGCCTTCATCGTCTTCGCCCAGCGCCTCGGCATGTCGCTGGAGGAGGTGAAGGCGGAGCTGGACACGCTGCCGACCGACCATATCCCGACCGGCGAGGACTGGTCGCGCCTGTCCGGCGGCTGGACCCGCCGGATCGACGAGCGGATCGCGGAGCTGGAGCGGCTGAAATCCGGCCTCGCCGGCTGCATCGGCTGCGGCTGCCTGTCGCTGTCCACCTGCGGCCTGGTCAACCCGGCGGACCGTGCCGCCCGGCTGGGGCCGGGGCCGCGAGCCTGGGTCAGCGACGACAAGCGGCGAGGCTGAGGCGTCTCAAGCCCGCTTCCAGCGCTGAAGCAGCTCGGTGACGCGGCCGAGGGCGAGGTCGGCCAGCACCGCCAGCGTGCCCACCACCAGCGCGCCCTGGATGACATAGGCCAGGTTGTTGCCGTTCAGCCCGACGATGATCGGCGTGCCCAGGGTCCGGGCACCGACGGTCGAGGCGATCGCCGCGGTGCCGATGTTGATCGCGACCGAGGTGCGGATGCCGGCCAGGATCACCGGCGCCGCCAGCGGCAGCTCGACCGACCACAGCCGCCGGGCCGGCCCCATGCCCATGCCCTCGGCCGCGTCGCGCGCCGCCGGCGGCACCTGCTCCAGCCCGGCGATGGTGTTCTCGACGATCGGCAGCAGGCCGTACAGCGACAGGGCGATCAGCGCCGGCCACGCGCCGAAGCCGATCAGCGGCACCGCGATCGCCAGTACCGCCACTGGCGGGAAGGTCTGGCCCATCGCCGTCACGGTCTCGACCAGGCCGCGGAACTCGGCCCCGGACCGGCGGGTGACGAAGATGCCTGCGGCGACGCCGATGACGATCGCGATCAGGCTCGACGCCCCGACCAGCAGCACATGGGCCAGCACCAGGCCCGGGAAGCTGTCGGCTTCGTAGAAAGGCCGTTCCAGTTGCGGGAACCAGGCGGCGAAGATCGGCTTGGTCAGCGGCAGCCCGAACACCAGCGCGGCGAAGCCGGCCGCCAGCCACAGCAGCGGGTCGCGCCAGGGCTGCCAGCCCGGACGCGGAGAGGCTGCGGCGGCGACGCTCACGCTCGCACCAGGTCGTCGAGATGCAGGGCGCCCAGCGGCTTGCCGTCCGCCGCCGCCACCGGGGCGCTGTCGGCATGGCGCGCCACCAGGATCGACAGCGCGGTGCGCAGCGAGGCGTCGGCCGGGATCGGCGCGCCTTCGGCCGCCTCGCCGGGCCGCACCCGGTCGGCCGCCGTCTCGGTCGCCAGCAGCTTCAGCCCCAGATCGTCGCGGCCGATGAAGTCGCGTACGAAGTCGTTGACCGGTGACGTGAGGATCTCGCGCGGGCTGCCCAACTGCACCAGCCTGCCATGATCGAGGATGGCGATCTGGGTGGCCAGGCGCAGCGCCTCGTCCATGTCGTGGGTGAYGAAGACGATGGTCTTGCCGGTCTCGCGGTGGATCCGCGCCATCTCCCCCTGCAGCGCATCGCGGGTGATCGGGTCCAGCGCGCCGAAAGGCTCGTCCATCAGCAGCACCTCGGGGTCGGCCGCCAGCGCCCGGGCGACGCCGACCCGCTGCTGCTGCCCGCCGGACAGCTGGTGCGGGTATTTTTCCGCAAAGCGCGGGTCGAGCTGCAGCAGCGCCAGCAGCTCGCGCACCCGGTCGTCGATCCTCGGCTGCGGCCAGCCCAGCAGGGCCGGCACCGCGGCGATGTTGCGGGCCACGGTCCAGTGCGGGAACAGCCCGATCGACTGGATCGCATAGCCCATGCGCCGGCGCAGCGTCTCGACCGGGATCGCCGCCACATCCTCGCCGCCGACCCTCAGGCTGCCGGAGGAGTGCGGGATCAGCCGGTTGATCATGCGCAGGCTGGTCGACTTGCCGGAGCCGGAGGAGCCGATCAGGGCGCAGAAGGCGCCCTTGGGGATGCTCAGGGTCAGGTCGTCGACGGCCTTGACGCCGTCGAAGACTTTGCTGACATGCTCGAACTCGATCATGCGGCTCTCCTTGCCGAAGAGGGCAGGGCGTCGACCAGGATGCGGAACAGAGCGTCCACCACCACCGCCATCAGGATGATCGGCAGGGCGCCCAGCAGCACCAGGTCGAGGGCGTTGGCGAACAGGCCCTGGAACATCACGGCGCCCAGCCCGCCGGCGCCGATCAGGGCCGCCACCGCGGCCAGGCCGATCGCCTGGATCAGGGTGATGCGCAGGCCGGACAGGAACACCGGCAGGGCCAGCGGCACCTCGACCTTGCGGAAGATCTGGCGCCTTGTCATGCCGATGCCGCGGGCGGCGTCGATCACCCCGGCCTCGACCTGGTCCAGCCCGGCGGCGGTGTTGCGGGCGATCGGCAGCAGCGAATAGAGGGTGAGGGCGATCACCGCCGGGGTCAGGCCGATGCCGCTGATGCCAAGCCAGGGCAGGGCGGCGGACAGGGCCGACAGCGGCGCGATCAGCAGGCCGAACAGCGCGATCGACGGTACGGTCTGGATGATACCGAGGATGGAGAAGATCGGCCCGCGCGCGGCGGCGGAGCGATGCGCGGCGATGCCGAGCGGAACGCCGATCAGCAGCGTCGGCACCAGCGCCAGCCCGACCAGCAGCAGGTGGCGCAGCACCTGCGGGCCGAACACGCCGTGCTGCTGGACATATTCCTTCATCAACGACAGCTGGTCGACCGCGCCGCCGGCGATCAGCGCCGCGACCGGCACCGCCAGCAGCAGCGCCGCGCTCAGCCGGGCGAGGGGGCCGAGCTGCAGCCGGCGGGCGCCGTCGGCCGCGGCCAGCAGCGCCGCCAGGGCCAGCACCCAGAAGCCGGCACCGAGCGAGGTGCGGGCCGAGGGCCGGGCGCCGGCCGCCAGCACTTCTGCCTGCATCCMCGCCAGCCAGACCAGGCCGACGGCGATGCCGATGCCGGCGACCAGCTGCAACGTCAGCGTCCAGCGCCGGGACGGCACGGCGGCGCCCACCAGCAGCAGGACGGCCGCCGCGACCGGCAGCGCCGCCCAGGGGCCGGCGAGGTCGAGCGCGCCGATCGGCTTGCCGGACAGCAGCCGGTTCGGCGCATGGGTCAGGATCGGCAGCGCCATCCCCCCGGCCAGCGCCGCCAGCCCCAGCACCAGCAGCACGCGGTTGCGGATGACGGTCATCGTGGGGACACCGCGAAGGGTGCCGAATATTCAATTCTCCCCCTCCCCCTGCGGGAGGGGGGCGGGGGGAGGGGGCTGTCGCAGCTCAAACCCGCCGACGACCGCAAGGCGGCACAAAACCCCTCCCCCTTGCCCCCTCCCGCAAGGGAAGGGGGAGAGTGGAGAGCAAGGTCGGTCCCGATCGGCACCAGGCTATGCCTTACTTCACGAACCCCTTCGCCTTCAGGTACTCGGCCGCGACCGCCTGCGGATCCTCGCCGTCGACCGCGATCTTGCCGTTCAGCTCCTGCAGGGTCTTGAGGTCGAGCGAGGCGAAGACCGGGGCCAGCGCGTCCTTGATCTTCGGGTATTTGGCCAGCGTGTCGGCGCGGATCGTCGCCGCCGGCTCATAGACGATCTGGGCGCCCTTGCTGTCGTCCAGCACCACCAGCCCGACGGAGGAGATGGCGCCGTCGGTGCCGTAGACCATCGCGGTGTTGACGCCGGAGGTCTGCTCCGCCGCGGCACGGATGGTGGCGGCGGTGTCGCCGCCGGCCAGGGTGACGACCTGGTCCTGGTTCAGCTTGAAGCCGTAGGTCGACTGGAACGAGGGCAGGGCCGCCGGACTCTCGACGAACTCGGCCGAGGCCGCCAGCTTGACTTCGCCGCCGTCCTTCACCCATTTGGCGAAATCCTCCAGCGTCTTCAGCTTGTTGGCGTCGGCCACCTCCTGCCGCACCGCCAGCGCCCAGGTGTTGTTGGCCGGGGCCGGGGTCAGCCAGACGATCTTGTTCTGGGCCTCGTCCAGCTGCTTGACCTTGTCGTAGCCGGCCTGCGCGTTCTTCCAGCCCGGGTCGGTGTCGATGTTGAAGAAGAAGGCGCCGTTGCCGGTGTATTCCGGATAGGCGTCGATCTCGCCGGACAGGATCGCGCTGCGCACGATCTTGGTGGTGCCGAGCTGCAGCTTGTTCTCGGTCGGGATGCCGTTGGCCTCCAGCACCTGCAGGATGATGCTGCCCAGCAGGCGGCCCTCGGTGTCGATCTTGGAGCCGACGCGGACCGCATCGGCGGCCATGGCGGCGGAGGCGGCCAGGAGGCCGGCGCCGAGCGCGGCCGCGGCCAAAAGGCGCTTGAACGGGGAGGGGGTCATGGGCGCTGCCTTCTCTGTTCGAGCCGAGCGGAACGGGAAGTCTTCTTCACCGAATGCGTTCGCCGGCTCGCTTGTTCCGGTTGCGGAGAGGCAGCTTAATTGACGTTTCCGGAACGTCAATTAGATAGATGCGTTGTGCGAAGAATGTAAAAATTCTGGCATTGGCTCCAGGCGGCGGTATTCCGCTATCCGCAGCGATGCCGCCGTCGGCCGTTTAAATTCGTTATGGAGCCGGAACTACTGCTGTCCTGAACCTGTGGACCAAGTGACTGAGGCAATCTCAGGAGGCAGAAGATGACGCTCCACACACGGCTGGTCAGGGTCGCCTTCCTCGCCGCTGCCCTCACCGCCACATCCCCGATCATCGTGGCGCCAGCTCACGCGCAGTCGAGTTGGGGCGAGGATCAACGAGGCCGTTGGGTTCCCCCTGACGACCGCTGGCGGAACGACGACGATCGATACTACGATCGGCGTGACGATAATCGACGCTATGAGCGGCACTCCGATCGCTATCGGCGATATGATGGCGATCGGCGCTACGACCGCCACTCCGATCGCGATCGCCGGTACGATGACGACGACCGCGACCGCTACAGCCGGCGCGATCGAGACCGCGATCGCGATCGAAACGATCCAGTTGACTTCCTCCAGCAGCTGTTGCGTTGAGGGTCGGCTGAACGTGTTGCCGAGCCCGCGTTGTATCGCGGGCTCGGCATCTTCGCTTCTGCGAAGCTCAGCTCAGGCCCAGCGTGCCGCGCAGCTGGGACAGGTCCTCGGCCAGGGCGGTGATCGGGCCCTTCATCGCGTTGCGATCGGCGTCGGTCACCTTGTCGTAAGTCTCGAAGCCGCCGTCCTTGGTCTTGTACTTGGCCAGGATCGCGTCGACCGTCTTGAAGTTGGCGTCGACCTTGGCCAGCAGCGCCGGGTCGCTCTTCTCCAGGATCTGGCGCAGCAGGTCGACGATCTTCTTAGCGCCGTCGACATTGGCCTGGAAGTCCCACAGGTCGGTGTGGCTGTAGCGGTCTTCCTCGCCGGAGATCTTGGTGGCCGCGACCTCCTCGATCAGCGCCGCGGCGCCGCCCACCACTTTGTCCGGCGGCGTGGTCAGGTCCTTGATCCGGCCCTGCAGGTCGATCACATCGGCCAGCAGCTTGTCGGCGAACGGGGCCAGGCCCTCGGTCGACTGCTTGGCGAACAGCCCGTATTCGATGCGGTGGAAGCCGGTGAACTCCGGATCCTCTTCGTTCTTCGCGTGGTCGTCGGCGCGCGAGTCGATGCTGCCGTCGAGATCGCTGAACAGCTCGGCCAGCGGCTCGATCCGCTCGTAATAGACCCGGCTCGGGGCATAGAGCGCCTGCGCCTTCTTCAGGTCGCCGGCCTTCACCGCCTCGGTGAACTGGCGGGTGTGCTCGACGAACTGGTCGACCTCGCCGACGACCCAGGTCTTGTACTTGGCGATCGGGTCGACCAGCTCGAGTGGCGAGGGCGGGGCGGCCAGGGCCCCGGATGCTGCCAGCAGCGCGACTGCGCTCAGGCTGAGAGTCAGAATGCGTTTCATGTTCAACCCCCTCTTGTGATCAGCCCAGTGGGCGATGGTTCGATCGTCATGGCCTCAGGTCGAGACCGATTGCAGCAGCCCCTGGCCGAGATAGCCGTCCTTGTCCGGCACTCCCGGCAGGGCGAAGAAATAGCCGCCGCCGGTCGGCTTGATGTATTCCTCCAGCGGCTCGCCGTTCAGCCGTTGCTGGACCGCGATGAAGCCGGCGTTCAGGCTCGACTGGAAGCAGATGAACAGCAGCCCCATGTCGAGCTGGCCGGACTTGGTGACCCCGCGCGAATAGTTGAACCCGCGGCGCAGGACCACATTGTTCGCGGTCTGATGGGTGCGCGGATTGGCCAGGCGGATATGGGCGTCGAGCGGCATGGTCTTGCCCTCGGGGTCGCCGGAATAGTCCGGCACGTCGAACTCGTCCTTCAGGCCCAGGGCGGCGCCGGACGCCTTCTCGCGGCCGATGATCGCCTCCTGCTCGCCCAGCGGGGTGCGGTCCCAGCGCTCGACGAAGTTGCGGACGATGCGCACCACCTGATAGGTGCCGCCGGCCGTCCAGGCCGGCTCCTCGCTGCCCGGCCGGATCCAGACGATCCGGTCCATCATCGTGCCGTCGGCCGGGTTCGGGTTGGCGGTGCCGTCCTTGAAGCCCAGCAGGTTGCGCGCCGTCTCCTTGCGGCCGGCCTTGCTGGTCGCGGCCGGCAGGAACCCGTCCAGCTTCCAGCGCAGGCTCAGCAGGTCCGGCGTCGCCTTCAGGACGGCGCGCAGAGCATGGATATTGGCTTCCGGCGTGTTGGACGAGAACTGCAGCAGCAGGTCGCCATGGCAGTATTCCGGGTCCAGCGCGTCGTTCGGGAAGCGGGTCATGGTCACCAGCTCCCGCGGCTTCGCTTCCGCCAGGCCGAAGCGCTGGTCGAACAGCGAGGCGCCGATCGCGGCGGTGACGGTCAGGTTGTCCGGCACGATCACCGGCCCCAGAACGCCGGAATCGGCCGGCGGGAACTTCGGGTCCAGCTCCGGCGGGGTGCCGCCGCCCATCAGGAAGGCGACGCGCTCGGTCAGGGTGCGGAACATCCGCTCCAGGTCAGGCCGCGAGGTCGCCAGCACGTCGAAGGACGCGACAAGGCCGGCGGCGGGCGCGGGGGTAACGATCCCGGCCTGGTGTTCGCCGTGGAAGGGCTGCACCTGCTGTGCGGCCTCCGTATCGCGGCCCGCCGGTTGCTTCATCGACTGGGCGACGGCGGGCGCCGCGGCCAGCGCGCCGAGCGCGGCGCCGCCGCGGGCCAGGCCGCGCAGGATGCTGCGCCGGCTGGCGATGGTTGGATCGGTGGAGGAGATGGTGGTCTTGCCCTGTTCGTCGGTCATGGCGGTTCGTCCGGTCAGTCCAGCCCCAAGGCGGTGCGCAGCTTCGGCAGGTCGTCGGCCAGGGCCGTCACCGGGGGCTGCAGCCCCGTGCGGTCGTCGCGGGTCAGCGCCAGCCCGGCCGCGGTCAGGTTGCCGTCGACCCGGTCGCTCAGCGCCTTGTCGGCCTTCTGGCTCAAGGGCCGCAGCAGCCCGACGATCCGGGCCGCGCCCTCGAGATCCGCCTTGGCGGCATCGGGATCGATGGCCGGGTCGGCGGCCAGGCGGGCGAGCACGGTGGCGGCGCCCCCGGCCATCTTCTCCGGCGGGATCGACAGGTCGGCGATCCGGGCCTGCAGCGCCTGCACATCGGCCGCCAGCTTGTCGGCGACCGGCGACAGGCCGTCGGTCGTGCCTCCGGTGAACAGCCCGTATTGCAGGCGGCGGAAGCCGGTGAAGCCCGGATCCTGCTCCTTCGTCTCGAAATAATCGGCGCGGGCGTCCAGCGCCGTGTCGAGATCGGCGAACAGGTCGGCGATCGGCTTGATCCGCTGGTAGTGGATCCAGGCCGGGGCCAGCAGGTCGCGCGATTTCGCCAGGTCGCCGGCCTTGATCGCGGCGACCAGCGGCGGCGTGGCGTCGGCCAGCGCCTTGGCCTCGACGGTGACGTAGACCTTGTACTCGGCGATCGGCCCGATCAGCTGGATCAGCGAGGGCTGCAGCGCCTGCGCCGGGGCGTTCTTCGCAGCGGTCACGGTCAGGGTGCCGCGCGGGTTGCTCAACAGGCCGCAGGTGATCTGGTAGGCGCCCGGCTCCAGCTTGGCGGTCAGGCTCTGGGTGAAACCGGGGGCGATGTTCTCGCGCTCCTCCACCACCATCACGCCCTGCAGGATCTCCCATTCCAGGGCGCGGTCGCTGGCGTTCTTGACCTGGAAGGTGACGCGGCCGGTCTCGACCGTCAGGTCGCTCGGCTCGCAACTCCTGGCGGTGATGGTCACAGCGTTGCCGCCCGCGGCGGCCTTGGGCGCGGCGGCGCGATGGAGATAGGCGTAGACGCCCAGGCCGGCGACGGCGACGGCCAGCAGGGCGACGACGCCGATGCCGATCCGGGTGGTGCGATGCAGGGACATTCCGGCTCCAGGTTCAGGCGTTCGATCGCGCTTCCTGCGCGACCCGGCCGCCGCTCAGGAACAGGGGCAGCGTGACGAGGAGGAAGAGGATGTAGACAGCGACCTCGCCGACCGTCGGCGTGTCCTGGTAGCCGAAGATGCCGGCCAGCACCGAGCCGAGCGGCCCGTCGATCGGCAGGACATGGCTGAGGTCGAAGGCGATCTCCTGCAGCCCATTCCACAGCCCCGCCTCATGCAGCGCCCGCACCGACCCGGCCAGCAGGCCGGCGGCGACCACCAGGATGAACAGCCCGGTCCAGCGGAAGAAGCGCTTCAGGTTCAGCCGCACGCCGAACCAGAAGATGGCGAAGCCGACAGCGACGGCGACCAGCACGCCGGCCAGGGCGCCGATCGGCGCCTCCAGCCCGACATCCTGCTGGAAGGTGGCGAGCAGGAAGAACACCGATTCCAGCCCCTCGCGGGCGACCGCGAAGAAGGCCATGCCGATCAGCGCCAGCCCTTTGGCGTCGGGCCCGTCCAGCGCGGCGTCGACCGAATGCTGCAGCTGCGCCTTGATCGAGCGCGCCGCTTTGCGCATCCAGAACACCATCGAGGTCAGGATGCCGACGGCGACGAGGCCGACCAGGGCCTCGAACAGCTCCTGCTCGCGCTGCGGGAACTCGGCGCTGACCAAGTCCAGCACGATGCCTGCGGCGATCGAGAGCAGCACGGCGACGGCGATGCCGATCCAGACCAAAGGCATCCATTGCGACCGCCCGGTCTGGCGCAGATAGCCGGCAATGATGCCGACGATCAGGGCGGCCTCGATGCCCTCGCGCATCATGATCAGGAACGGTACAAGCATCCCGACATCATCCCGAACCTGCCGCCTGCGGCGGCCCACATGCTCGCGGCCAGTTGCGAGCAAGAATGCGTATCTCTCGCAATTCTTCTGCTCCGATCGTTCGGCGTTGTCGAGGCCGCTTCGCTGCGGAATTGGTTAAATTTGTCGTAATCCGTCGATGCGAAGGCCTTCGTCCGGAACCGGCGATGCGCAGCCGCTGTTGCCAGAAACAGAAAAGGAGTCCGCCATGCCCGAGACCGGAGCGAACAAATCTTTCGAGACTGGAGCCCCAAAAACCGCTGCCGACGCCGCCGCGCAGGTATCGGGATCCAAGTCGACGCGTGCCGCCGCCGAACTGGACGCGGCAACGACTGAGACGGAAAGCGTCCGTCGCGACCTGGAGGCGGATCTCCGCGCCCTGCGCGAGGACGTCGCCCGCCTCGGCGAGACCGTGGCGTCGATGGCCCAGGCCCGGGCGAGCGCACTCGATGAGGCGGTGCACCGCAACCCCTGGTCGGCCGTGGTCGCCGCGGTCTGCGTCGGCTTCTGCCTGGGCCTCAAGGCGCGGCTGTAGACTCGCTGTCCCGGACGGCACGCCGGGCCGCCGCCAGCGCCTCGGCGGGGTCCGCCTTGAACCGGACCAGGGGCGGCCGCACGCCGTGGATCAGCAGCGCCCGCAGGACCGGCCGGCGGGCGCCGGCGATAGTGATCGTGGCGCCCTGGCGGCGGGCCTTGCGGACGAAGCCCTCGATCGTGGCCGCGGCGGTGGAATCGATCACCGGCACCGCCGAGAAATCGACGACATAGGCCTTCGGGTGCTCGCCGATCCGGTCCAGCGCCGCTGCCACCCCCGCCGCGGCGCCAAAGAAGAAGGCACCGGAGATCTTGTAGACGATGACGTCGCGGTCGGTGGCCAGCGTCGAATCATAGGGCACGCGGCCGTTGCCGGTGTCGGGCCGATCGACCTGCACTGCCTGCGCCATGCGGTGCAGGAACAGCAGGACGCCGAGGCCGAAGCCGACAAGAATGCCCTCGGTCAGGTCCCGGAAGACCACCAAGCCGAAAGTCGCCAGCAGCACCACTGCGTCGCCGACCGAGGCGCGGATCAGCGTCGCGAACTGGTGCTTCTCGGCCATGGTCCAGGCTACCACCGCCAGCACGGCGGCCAGGGCCGGAAGCGGGATGAAGGCCGCCAGCGGCGCCGCCGCCATCATGAACAGCAGCAAGAACACCGAGTGCAGCATGCCGGACACCGGGCTGCGCGCGCCGGCGCGGACATTGGTGGCGGTGCGCGCGATCGTGCCGGTAATGCAGATGCCGCCGAACATTGCCGAGGCGATGTTGGCCAGCCCCTGGGCCACCAGCTCGCAGTTCGAGCGGTGGCGCCGCCCGGTCATGCTGTCGGCGACCACGGCAGACAGCAGGCTCTCGATCCCGCCCAGCAGGGTGAAGGACAGGGCGGCTGGCAGCACCGCCTGAATCCGGGCCCAGGACAGGTCGGGCAGGTGCGGCGCAGGCAGGGCGGACGGAATGCCGCCGAAGCGGCTGCCGATGGTCTCGACCGGCAGTTGCAGCACCACGGCCAGGATTGAGGCCAGGGCGACGCCGATCAGGTAGGACGGCCAGTGCGGCCGCAGCCGCCGCACCAATAGGATGGTGCCGACCGCCAGCGCCGCGACGGCGATGGCCGGGCCGCTGGCCGTCGGCAGCGCCCGGCCCAGCGCCTCCAGCTTCGGGATGAAGGGCCCCGGCTCCGGTCCCGCCAGGGTGAGCCCCAACAGATCCTTCAGCTGGCTGGCGAAGATGATCGTGGCGATGCCAGCGGTGAAGCCGACGGTCACCGGATAGGGGATGTATTTGATGAAGGTGCCCAGCCGCAGCAGGCCGATCGCCGACAGCATCAGCCCGGACAGGAAGGTCGCCAGCAGCAGCCCGTCGACGCCGTGCGTGGCCACCGTCGCCGCCACCAGCACGATGAAGGCGCCGGCCGGCCCGCCGATCTGGAACCGGCTGCCGCCCAGCGCCGAGACGATGAAGCCGCCGATGATCGAGGCATAGAGGCCGCGGTCCGGGGTGACGCCGGAGGCGATGGCGATCGCCATCGACAGCGGCAGCGCCACGATCGCCACGGTCAGCCCGGCCACCGCGTCGGCCTTGAGGTCGGCGAGGCGATAGCGCTCGCGCAGCACGGTCACGAGCTTCGGCGTGAACAGCTCGATGAAGGACGGATCATGACTGCGTGCCACCATGGGCCTCGACACTCCCGACACCGCTTGGGCGGCGAGATCGTCGGGTCGGCCGGCGGTCGCGTCGCTGAACTCGTCAGCCGGCGCCGCCCTCCGGCACCCGTGGGGTCTTGAACCGCACCCCTCGGCCGCCTTCGCGGCTCACCGCATGATCGCCGATCAGCTCGACCCCGGCGCGGTCGAACGCCTCGACCACCTTGGTCAGCGTGTCGACCACACCGCGGACGTTGCCCTCGCTGGCCTCCATGCGCTGGATCGTCGGCAGCGACACCCCGGACAGCTCGGCGAGCTGCCGCTGGTCGATGCCGAGCAAAGCGCGGGCGGCGCGCATCTGGGCGGCGGTGATCATGCAGTTTCCTCTGACGGAGATAATGTACCAAGCTGCAGAAATGATGTCTAGTACATCATTATAGATGTTTCAGATCTGGATTCTGATGTTTATATCGCATCGGATCCTGCGGCTGCCGGCGGTGGGGGCGCCATCCGATCACGCTTCCCAAGCCGAGGGAAGGGTCAGCGCCAAGCAAGAAAAAACAACAGAATGGTCTGTGAAAATTATATATGCACGTTTCGCATTTGCGCATTCGGTGGCGGTTCACCATCTCTCGCACTCGCCGCGCCGATCCCGCCACGGGACGGGGTATCCGGCCCGAACAGCAGGTTGACGCTTCCCATGCACGTCCCATCCTTCCTGGCCATCCGCCACGCTGATGGAGCGTGCGAGGAATTCCGCGCGGGGGCCGCATGACGATCTTCGACTTCGACTATTTCCTGTCGGCCTTCCCGCTGATCCTGCCTTACCTGCCGGTGACGCTGCTGATCGCCTTCAGCGCCATGGCCTTCGGCCTGGTCATCGGCACCGGCGCGGCGCTGATCCGGATCTACCGGATCCCGGTGCTGCGCCAGCTGGCGACGCTGTACATCTCCTTCATCCGCGGCACGCCGCTGCTGGTGCAGATCTATCTCGCCTATTACGGCATCCCAAAGCTGCTGCAATATGTGAACGCCCAGATCGGCACCGACATCGACGCCAACCGGGTGCCGGCGCTGGTCTTCGTCATCTTCAGCTGCGCCGTCAATGTCGGCGCCTATCTGTCGGAGGCGATCCGCTCGGCCCTGCTGTCGATCGACCGCGGCCAGGCCGAGGCCGCCTATTCGATCGGCATGACCCCGTTTCAGGCGATGCGCCGGATCATCCTGCCCCAGGCGCTGGCGGTGGCGCTGCCTAACTTGGGCAACAGCTTCATCAGCCTGATCAAGGACACCTCGCTGGCCTTCCTGATCGCGGTGGTCGACATCATGGCCGCGGCCAAGATCATCGGCGGCCGGTCGCTGCGCTTCTTCGAGCTCTACCTGGCGGTGGCGGTGATCTACTGGGTGATCTGCATCCTGGTCGAGATCGGCATGCGGCGTTGGGAGGCCTATCTGACGCGCGGCCGGCGGGATATCTCGGCATGATCGCGATCCGCGACGTCCGCAAATCGTTCAAGGGCCAGGTCGTGGTCGACGGCATCGGCCTCGATCTCGACCAGGGCGGCATCGTCTCGATCCTCGGCCCCTCCGGCTCCGGCAAATCGACCTTCCTGCGCTGCCTGAACCGGCTGGAGACGCCGGATGACGGCACCATCGACATGGCCGGCGACCGCTACGACCTGCCGCGGGTGGATCGGCGCCGGCTGCAGTCGCTGCGCATGCGCATCGGCATGGTGTTCCAGACCTACAACCTGTTCCGCCACAAGACCGCGATCGAGAACATCCTTGAGGGCCTGCTGGTGGTGAAGCGCCTGAAGCGGCGCGAGGCGCGGGAGATCGCGGAGCATCACCTCGCCCTGATGGGGCTGGCCGACAAGGCGGATGCCTATCCGTCCTCCCTGTCCGGCGGCCAGCAGCAGCGCGTGGCGATCGCCCGCACCTTGGCGATGGCGCCCGAGTTGATCCTGTTCGACGAGCCGACCAGTGCCCTCGACCCCGAGCACACCGGCGAGGTGCTGGAGGCGATCCGCAAGGCGGCAGGGCAGGGCATCCCGATGATCATCGTCACCCACGAGATGGGCTTCGCCCGCGAGATCTCGAGCGAGGTGCTGTTCATCGACGCCGGCCGCGTGATCGAGCAGGGCGACCCGAAATCGCTGTTCGGCAACCCGCAGCAGCAGCGCACGCGGGACTTCCTCAAGAACTATCTGCGGTCCTTCAGCTTCGACATCTGAAAGGCCCGCCCATCATGGAGAGAGCGATGCGACGGATTCTGGCCAAGGGCGCCGCGGCGGCGCTGGTCGCCCTGGCCGTGGCGGCGGCCCCGGCGGTTGCGCAGGAGACGGTGCGGGTGGGGACCGAGGGCACCTACGCGCCCTTCACCTACCAGGACGACAGCGGCAAGCTGACCGGCTACGACGTTGAGGTGCTGCGCCTGGTCGAGACCAAGGTGCCGGACATCAAATTCGAGTTCGTGCCGCAGCCCTGGGACAGCATGTTCCTGGGCCTGGAGGCCGGCAAATACGACGTCGTCGCCAACGAGATCTCGAAGACGCCGGAGCGCGAGGCCAAGTTCCTGTTCTCCGACGTCGCCTATTTCCACAGCGGCTCGGCCATCATTGTCAAGAAGGGCGTCACCGGCATCCACAGCCTGGACGACCTGAAGGGCAAGGTGGTCGGCGCCGGCACGGGCAGCGAGCACACCAAGCTGGTCGAGGATTATCTCGCCGCCCATCCGGGCGCTTTCGAGATCCGCTACTACGACGGCAACGTCACTCCGGTGCTGCTGGACATCGCCGAGGGCCGGGTCGATGCGCATGTCAACGACCCGATCGTGGCCAAGGAGCATGCCGACAAGCTGGGCCTGGCGGTCGAGGCGACCGGCGACCTGCTGGCCAAGGTCCCGTCCTATCTGGTGTTCCGCAAGGACGCCAAGGGCGAGGCGCTGAAGGCCAAGGTGGACGCCGCCCTGACCGGGCTGAAGGCCGACGGCTCGCTGGCCAAGCTGTCGCAGCAATGGTTCGGCCAGGACTACACCCAGGATTGAGAAGGGAAGGGGCGGTGCCTGCGCGCCCGCCCCTCCGGTCTCACTGCGCCGCAGGCAGGTTCAGCGCCGCGGTCAGATCGCCCAGCGGCGGGTTGCCGTTGGCGGCGATTCCGGCGTCGCGCGTCACGATGCCGGGCAGCAGAGGCAGCCCGAAGCGGTGGGTGATGAAGCGCAGGATCGAGGTCGTGTCGTAGGGCGTGTGGTCGACATAGCCCTTCTTGGCGAAAGGCGAGACGATGATCGCCGGTATGCGCGTGCCAGGCCCCCAGCGGTCGCCCTTCGGCGGCGCCACATGGTCCCAGAGGCCGCCATTCTCGTCATAGGTCACCACCACCAGCATATGCGGCCATTGCGGGCTCTTCTGCAGATGGTCGATCAGCATGGCGATATGGGCGTCGCCCGACGAGATATCGGCATAGCCGGAATGCTCGTTGAGGTTGCCCTGCGGCTTGTAGAAGGTGACCTGCGGCAGGGCACCGGCGTCGATTGCCTTGACCAGCTCGGCGCCGTCCAGCCCGCCGTCGCGCAGATGCTGCTGCCGCGCCGCGGTTCCAGGCGCGAAGCTGGCGAAGTAGTTGAAGGGCTGGTGGTGGTACTGGAAGGCCGGGACCGGCGTCTGGTTGCCATGGTCCAGCACTGACTGCCAGGCGCCGGAATACCACGCCCAGCTGATCCCCTTGGCGCTCAGCAGGTCGCCGATTGTGATCTCCGTCTGCGGCGGCAGCGTGGTCGGCGCGTTCGGGTCGGCCAGGGCCGGATCGCCGCCTTCGGCCGGCTTGTTGGCGCTCGGCTGGTAGGGCGGCTGCATCGTGTTCACGGCGAAGAAATCGGGCGTCAGGTTGCCGTCGGCGACGAATTTCGGGATGCCGTCCATCGCCGATTTCGGCGAGTTCTCGGCCAGCGCCAGGCTGACGCCGTCCGGGTCGACCACGGCGATCGACGGCTTGGCCGCGGCCTTATCGGCGCCGGGATAGTAGCCGACGCAGGCGCAGGCCAGCCAGATGTGGTTCATGTACGAGCCGCCGAAGGCGCCCATGAAGAAATGGTCGGCCAGCGTGTATTGCCGGGCGATGGTCCACATCGCCATCTTCGAGCCGTCGACATGGCTCATCACCGCGGCCCCGGCATCGGCCCAGGCAACGAATTTGTCGTTCTTGCCGCCGTCGATCTGCATCTGGTTCTGATAGAAGCGGTGCCACAGATCGCGGGTGATGGTGCCGAGCGAGACGTTGAAACCCTGCGGGTCGTCCATGGCGAAGGGGCCGTTCGGCAGGTTCTCGGTCTGGGCCTGAGTCACCGGCGGGGTCACGCCCTTGGCGGTCAGCCCGCCCCAGACTGGCGGCAGCTCCTTCAGCGGCGTGCCGTCACGGTCGATCTGGGTCCTGGTGACGTCCGACGCGTCCGCCAGCCCGTCCGCACCCGGGAAGGCGCCGTACAGATTGTCGAAGCTGCGGTTCTCGGCATAGATCACGACGACGGTGTCGATGGCGCGCAGCGCTCTGGTCTGGGCAGTGTCGGCGCTGCCCGGCGCGTCCGCGGCCAACAGCGGCGGCGCGATCAGCCCGGCGGCGCCTGCTATGAGGGTGGTGGCGATCAGTTTATGCATGCGGCTCTCCCCGTTGGCTCCCGGTATGACGGCCCGGTGGCTAGTCCCCTTCCGCCCGCCAGCACTCGCGCGAAGCGGGCTGTCGCTCAAGTGAAACTTTTTCGGCATAGATAGGGGGCTGCGGCCGGCGGCGGTGCCGCGTCACGCAGATCACGGGATGGCCGGAATGGCGTTGCGATCGGGTCGCTGGGGAGCGGTTGGCGGCGGTGTGGCCGCGGCGATACTGGTGATGTCCGCCGCCGTGGCCGGGTCCCATCCGGAGGGCGGCCTGTCGCGGGCCGAGGTGCGGCGCCAGGTGGAAGAGCTGACGGCGCTGGGCCGCGCCATGTTCGTCGACCCGTCGCTGTCGGCCTCGGGCAAGCTGTCCTGCGGCTCCTGCCACGATCCGCAACACGGCTTCGGCCCTGCCGACGCGCTGCCGGTGCAACCGGGCGGCGGCGACATGGCCCGCTTCGGAGTCCGCGCCGTGCCGTCGCTGACCTATCTCCAGGTCGTGCCGCCCTTCACCGAGCACTTCTTCGACTCGGAGGATGATTCGGACGAGAGCGTCGACAACGGCCCGACCGGCGGCCTGACCTGGGACGGGCGGATCGACCGCGGCGCCGACCAGGCGGCGATCCCGCTGCTGTCCGACTTCGAGATGGGCAATGCCGGCCCCGACGAGGTCGTGACCAAGGCGCTGGCCGCCGGCTATGGCGACGCGCTGCGGCGGATCTACGGCGATGACGTGCTGCGGGACCGCAAGGCGATCTATGCCGGCATCCTCAAGGCCTTTGAGGCCTATGAGCAGGACGCTGCAAGCTTCTACCCCTACAGCAGCAAATACGATGCGTTCCTGGCCGGCACGGCGACGCTGACGCCGCAGGAGGCGCGCGGCCTTGACCTGTTCAACGACCCGGCCAAGGGCAACTGCGCCGAATGCCATATCAGCCAGCGCGGCAATGACGGCACCCCGCCGCAGTTCAGCGACTACGGCCAGATTGCCATCGCCTTGCCCCGGAACATGCAGATCCCGGCCAATGCTGATGCGGCATACTTCGACTTGGGCGTCTGCGGGCCCTTGCGCACCGACCTGAAGGACCGTCCGGACTATTGCGGCCTGTTCCGCACCCCCAGCCTGCGCAACGTGGCGCTGCGCCGGACCTTCTTCCACAACGGCGTGTTCCACAGCCTGCGCGACGCGGTGGCCTTCTATGTAACGCGCGAGACCGACCCAGGCCGCTGGTATCCGCGCAACCCGGACGGCAGCGTCCGGCTCTATGACGACCTGCCGCCGCAGTACTGGGCCAACATCAACCGCGACCCGCCCTTCGACCGGCATCCGGGCGACGCGCCGGCCCTGACCGATGCCGAGATCGACGATGTCGTCGCCTTCCTGCAGACGCTGACCGACGGCTACCGCCCGCCATCGTGAGCCGGTCGGGCGCGACACGGCGCCGCGCCGTCGATTGCCGCGCCCGGTCGCCGGGCCCATATCAGCGACGGAAGGGGATGCCCGCGGCAGCGGGCCCGACCGGAGAGCGCAAGATGACACCCCAGGAACGCGAGCTGCTGACCAATCTGGTCGCCCGGCTGAAGCAGGCCCCGCCCGCCGAGACCGACGAAGAGGCCGCGGCGATGATCCGGGACCTGGTCCGCGACCTGCCCGACGCGCCCTACCTGCTGGCCCAGACCGTGCTGATCCAGGACTTCGCCCTGCATCAGGCCCAGTCCCGCATCGCCGAGCTGGAGCGCCAGGCCCAGCCGCAGCGCAGTTCCGGCGGCGGCAGCTTCCTCGGCGCCATCTTCGGCAGCGGCGCGGCGCCGCGCCCGCAGCCGGCGCTGCAGCCTCAGTCGCCTGCCTACACCCAGGCACCACAGAGCTACGCCCAAGCCCAGCCCGGTCCGTGGGGAGGCGGCGGCGGGCCCTTCGCCCAGTCCTCCGGCCCGTCCTTCCTGCGCAGCGCCGCCACCACCGCGGCCGGCATCGCCGGCGGCGCCTTGCTGTTCCAGGGCATCGAATCCCTGTTCGGCATGGGCCATGGCGGGTTCGGCGGCTTTGGTATCGGCTCGGCCCCCGGCCTGACCGAGACGGTGGTCAACAACTACTACGGCGATGCTACACCCGGCGCCGACGGCAACGATCTGCGCGACGCCGATGCCATGCCGGCGAATGACCAGGGCGTCCAGGACGCCGACTACCCGGACGATGGCGGCCAGGATTTCGGCGGCGACGATTTCGGCGGGGGCGGGGACGACACGGCGGGTGTCTGACTCGGGCGGGTGAGCCGCCTATGCCCCGGGCGTGGGAAAGACATGGGCGCCGCCAAGCACCGCGATCCGCACCCGGGTCCCGACCGCCGGCAGGTTGAGCGCCGGCCGGCGCAGCAGCAGCCGGCCGGCACCATCGGCGGCCTCCAGCAGTCGCACAGTGACGCTGCACAGCGCGCCGGCGAAATCGATCTCCACCACCTCGCCCGGGGCGCCGTCGGAGGCATGGCCGTCGTCGGCCAGCACCAGCTGCTCCGGCCGCAGCATGATCCGGCCCTCGCCGCTGCGGTGGTCATCGACCTTGATCCGGCCCAGCGTGCACTCGGCCCAGCCTTCGGCCAGCCGGGCCGGCAGGACGATGGCCTCGCCCAGGAACTCGGCGATCATCGGGTCCTTCGGCTGCAGGTACAGCTCGCGCGGCGGCCCAACCTGCAGCAGCCGGCCGGCACGCATCACCGCCACCTGGTCGGCGAAGGACAGGGCTTCGGCCTGGTCATGCGTGACCATGATCGTGGTGATGCCGGCTGCCTCCAGCAGTGCCGCCACCGCCTTGCGTGTGCTGGCCCGGAGGCCGGCGTCGAGCGCCGAAAAGGGCTCGTCCAACAGCATCAGCCGCGGCCGCCGGGCCAGTGCGCGGGCCAGCGCCACGCGCTGCTGCTGCCCGCCGGACAACTGGTCCGGCCGGCGCTTCAACATGGCGGGGTCCAGCTCCACCATCGCCAGCAGCTCGGCGATCCGCTCGGCCCGGTGCGGCGCGCGGCGTGGCAGGCCGAAGCCGATGTTGTCGGCGACGCTGAGATGCGGGAACAGGGCGCCGTCCTGGGCCACCAGGCCGATGCCGCGGAGATGGGCGGGCATCGCCGCCGGGCCGTCGGCCAACACCTCGCCGCCCAGCGTGACCCGGCCTGAATCGGGCGCCTCGAAGCCGGCGATGATCCGCAGCAGCGTCGACTTGCCGGAGCCGGAGGGGCCGACGACCGCGGTGCGGCTGCCCGCCGCCACTGCCAGGTCGACGCCGTCCAGCGCCGTCACCGCGCCATAGCGCCGGCTGATGCCGCGGATGTCGAGAAAGCTCATCGTCCCGCCGTCCGCTTGGATTGCGTGTACAGCAGCCAGGTCAGGGGCAGGGAGATCAGGATCATCAGCAAGGCATAGGGCGCCGCGGCGGCATAGTCGATCTCTCCGCTGTAGGACCAGAAGGCCGTGGCCAGGGTGCGGGTACCGTTCGGCGCCAGCATCTGGGTCGCGGTCAGCTCGTTGGCGATACCCAGCGCCACCAGCGCCATGCCGGCGGCGGCGCCCGGCGCGGCCAGGCGGATGGTCACCGACCACAGCGCCCGGCCGGGCGACCGGCCCAGGCTGGCGGCGGCATGCTCCAACTCCACCGGCGCCTGGGCGATGCTGGCGCGCAGCCCGATCAGCGCCCGCGGCAGGAACATCAGCAGATRGGCCAGCAGCACGGTGGCCGCGGTCTGGTACAGCGGCAGGGCGACCCGCACGGTGAAGGTGACCAGGGCCAGCGCCACCACCACGCCGGGCAGCGATCCGACGATGTAGTTGCAGGCCTCCAGCACCCGCTGCAGCGGTCCGGGGCGGCGGACCGACAGCCAGGCCATGGGGATCGCCGCGACCGTGGTCAGGACACCGCCGGCGACGGCGAAGGCCAGGGTCTGCCACAGTGCCGGCCCGATCTCGTCGAGCTTCCAGATCGCCGCCCCGCCGGCGGTCAGCCACCGGCCCAGCGTGACCAGCGGTACGCCCAGCGACAGCGCCGCGGCCGTGGCCGGCAGCAGCAGGCAGGGCAGCGTCATCCGGCCCAGCCGAATCCGCCGCGGCTGCCGGGCGGCGCCCGACCCGATCCGGGCATAGCGCGTCCGGCCGCGCAGCGCGGAATCGAGCCACAGCAGGCCCAGGCAGCAGAGCACCAGCACCCCGGCCAGCATGTTGGCGGCGGGGCCGTTATAGGTCGATTGGAACTGGTCGATGATCGCGGTGGTGAAGGTGTCGAACCGGATCATCGCGAACAGACCGTATTCGGCCAGGAGATGCAGCCCGACCAGCAGCCCGCCGCCCAGCAGCGCCAGGCGCAGCTGCGGCAGCACCACGCGCAGGAACCCCCGCCCGGGCGGGACGCCCAGCGACGCCGCCGCGTCCTCGAGGCCAGGGTCCAGCCGGCGCAGCGCGGCCGAGACCGGCAGATAAAGCAGGGGCGAATAGGCGATGGTCGAGACCAACACGGCGGCGAACAGGCCGTTCAGGCTGGGGGCCAGGCTGATCCAGGCATAGGAATGGACGAAGGCCGGCACCGCCAACGGCGCCACGGCCAGCCAGGACCAGATGCGAGCGCCCGGCAGGTCGCTGCGCTCGGTCAGCCACGCCATGGCCACCGCCAGAATGGCGCAGATAGGCAGCGTCAGCACCACCAGCAGCGCGGTGTTGACCAGGATCTCGGCCACCCGCGGCCGGAAGATCAGGGCCGACGCCGTCTCCCAGCCGGTCTGGATCGACACCCAGATGACGAAGCCCAGCGGCAGCAGTGCCGCGAGCGAGACCAGCACCGCCGCGCCCGTCATCGCCGGCAGGAAGGACCGCCGGCGCCAGCGGAGGCCCGCCGCGAAGACGGGCACCCCCGGCCGGCGCTCGAGCGAGGCCTGGGTCACGCCGGCCCCGCGGGCCGGCTGAACCGGGGCTGGTGCATTACAGCAGGCCGGCCTGGGTCATCAGGTCGGTGACCGCTTTGCTGTTCAGCGACGACGGCTCGACCTTCGGCGCCTGCAGGTCGGCCAGCGGCACCAGCTTCGGGTTCGACAGGGCGTCGACGCCGACGGCGTATTCGAAGGAATCGCCGGTCTTCAGCACGTCCTGGCCACCCTTGCCGGTGATCCATTTCAGGAAGGCCTGGGCCTGCTGCTGGTGCTTGCTGGAGGCCAGCACGCCGCCGCCAGAGATGCTGACGAAGGCGCCGGGGTCCTGGTTGCGGAAATAGTGCAGCGCCACGTTCTTGCTGTTCTCGCCGGTCTTCGCCTGGTCGCCGAAATAATAGTAGTGATAGATCACCGCGCCTTCGACTTGGCCGGCATTGACCGCCTTCATCGCGGTGCTGTTGCCGCGGAAGGGCAGGAAGTTCGTCTTCATCGCCTTCAGCCAGTCGGCGGTCGCCGTCTCGCCCTTCAGGACCAGCAGGGCGCTGACGATGGCCTGGAAATCGGCGCCGGACGGGGACGCGCCCCAGCGGCCCTTCCAGGCCGGGTCGGCCAGGTCCAGCAGCGACTTCGGCAACTGCTCCGGCTTCAGCTTGGTCTTGTCATAGGCGAAGACGGTCGAGCGTGCGGCGATGCCGACCCAGCGGCCATGCGCCGGGCGGAAATTCTCCGGCACCTGGGACAGCACGTCCTGACCCAG
Source organism: Inquilinus sp. YAF38 (assembly GCF_052113205.1). Lineage (NCBI taxonomy): Bacteria > Pseudomonadati > Pseudomonadota > Alphaproteobacteria > Rhodospirillales > Rhodospirillaceae > Inquilinus > Inquilinus sp. YAF38. The sequence goes on from NZ_JBFRCU010000004.1 coordinate 84,553, forward strand.
CGGGGCAAACAGCCCGGCATTGTCGACCAGCACCATGGACGGCGAGTTTTCGGTCAGGAACACGTCGGCGGGCGAGGCCGCGCCCTCCTGCACCAGCTGGTTGCCCAGCTCGGTGTCGCCGCCATTGCGCAGCGTCACCTTGATGCCGGTGTCGCGGGTGAAGTCCTCGGCCCAGGCCTTAGTCAGGCTCTCATGCTGGGCGTTGTAGACGACGATGCCATCATCCTGCGCCCGGGCGGGGGTGATCAACAGAGCAGCCGGGGCAGCCAGCAGGAGGGTCGCCAGCGCGGCGACGCTCGCAAGGGATCGGGTGATGGGTGTCACGGAAATCCTCATTGTCCGGCGCTCACGCCCGTGTGGCGCAGAAGGACGGTTCTGTGCTCAACCGAGGCCGGTCGTCAAGTGATCGATTATCAGAAGCATTCGCATCTCTGCGGCAGACGGTCTCAGTCCCCTGCGTCCAGGATCTCTTCCAGTCGATCGAGCAGGGGACGTTGGCCCTCCAGAATCTTGTGGCGGGCGGTCGGCAGGTCGAACCATTCGGCACGGTCGACCTCCGGGAACGACTGGACACGGCCGCTTCGGGGTGGCCATTCCAGCTGGAATTCGCCGCCGCGGATCTGCGCGATGTCGAAATCGCCGGCGAGGGCGAAGGCGGTGACCGCCTTGCCGCCGCGCTGGCGGATCCGGCCGAGCGGCAACAGCGGCCCCTCCGGCGCCGTGCCCAGCTCCTCGGCGAATTCCCGCCTCGCGGTGGTCTCGAGATCCTCGCCTGGCTCCGGCTCCCCCTTCGGAATCGACCAGGCACCCAGGTCCTTACCGCGCCAGAACGGTCCGCCGGGGTGCACCAGCAGGACGAGCCGCTGTCCGTCGACGCGCTTATGCATCAGGATCCCGACGCTTTCCGCAGGCATGACATCGTCCTCAGGCGAAGGCTTCCTCCAGAAGATAGCGCTCCAGCCGGTCGAAGCAGCCGCTCCAGCCCTCATTGTGCCGGTCGCGGGCCGGCTCGTCGAAGAACTGCTCATGCGTCAGGATCAGCACGGTGCCGTCGCCGTCCGGCCGGAAGGTCAGCGTCACCTGCGACTCCCGCTCCGGCATGGAGCGCCAAGCCCAGCTGAACACCAGCTTCTCATTCGGCACGACCTCCTTGTACACGCCGGCGACGTCGTGGCGCTCGCCGTCCGGGGTAGAGAAGGCAACGTGATAGCGGCCGCCGATGCGCGGGTCGGCTTCGGCGCTGATGGTCTCGGCGCCGTCCGGCCCGAACCAGCGCATCATTTTTTCCGGGTCGATCCACGCCCCATAGACTTTGGCGGGAGGGGCGGCGAGGCAGCGCCGGATGCTGAGGCTGGGTTTGGCGAGCACGATTCCTCCTCGACGAAGGCGGCCAGTCGGTCGAGCTGTTCGGACCAGAATCGCTGGTATCGGGCCAGCCAGTCCATCGCCTGCTCCATCGGTGCCGCGGACAGGCGGCAGGTCACGGTGCGCCCCGTCTTGGTCCGCGTGATCAGCCCGGCGTCGGACAGCACGTCGAGGTGCTTCATCACCGCCGGCAGCGACATGGTGAAGGGCCGCGCCAACTCGCTGACCGAGACGTCATGCTCTTCACCCAGCCGGGCGATCAGCGCCCGTCGGGTCGGGTCGGCCAGGGCGGCGAAAGTACGGTCGAGGACGGGCTCTTGATAGTTAACCATCAAGTGAACTTTGCGTTTGCGGGAGCAGGCTGTCAAGCCATATGCGACGACATGGGGAGAGGGGTCCAGAATGCCAGACGTTTAGGGTCCGGCCTGGAATTGCGCGTGGCCGGCTTGCGTGCCTGGTATGAAGAATTCATACTGCGGGGGTCAGCCAGCCATCACAAGGACAGCGCGATGCCGTCCGTTGCGAAACGCACCTTCAGCCTGCCGCGTGAGCAGGCCGATTACATCGACTCACTGGTCGCTTCGGGCAACTATGCCAGCAGCAGCGAGGTGATCCGGGCCGGACTTCGGGCCTTGCAGGAACGTGATGCCGCGGTGGACCGCTGGCTGCGCGACGAAGTGGTGCCCGTGGCCACCGCCATGCAGGCCGCTCCTGGTCGGGCGATCGCAGCGGAGACGGTGTTCGGTGAGATCCGGGCCCTGCATCGACGGCGGGTGAAGTCCGGTGGCCGGGACTCATAGGGTCGTTTTCTCGCCCGAGGCGCGAGACGATCTGCTGCGGCTCTATCTCTTCATCGCCGAACGATCGGGAGAAGCCCGCGCGCTGGTCTATGTCGAGAGGATTGAGGCTTGGTGCCGAGGCCTCGCCACGTTTCCCGAACGTGGGCGGCGACGGGACGACCTGCTTCCAGGGCTGAGGGTGGCCGGCTTCGAAAGTCGTGTGGCGATCGCGTTCCACATCGCGCCGGGCTTGGTGACCTTGGACCGCATCCTCTATGGTGGGCGGGATCTGGATGCGCTGATAGAACAGCCGGATTGAGGCTGGTCCGCCGCCTACCGCACCCAGCGCCGGAAGCCCAGCCGCTCGACCAGCACCACCGCGCCGAACGCCACCAGCCCCATCGCCGCGGCGACGAAGACGGCGGCGAACAGGCGGTCGGCCTGGTAGTTGAAGGTCGCCTGGATGATCAGCGCGCCCAGCCCGGCATTCGACCCGATCCATTCGCCGACGATGGCGCCGATGACGCTGCCGGTGGCGGCGATACGCAGGGCGGTGAACAGCATCGGCAGCGACCGCGGCGCGCGCAGCCGCCAGAAGGTCTCCCAGCCGCTGGCCGACAGCACCCGCATCAGTTCGTGCTCGTTCGGGGTCGCCAGGGTCAGGCCGCGGACCATGGCGATCAGGGTGGGGAAGAAGCAGATCACCGCCGCGATCACCATCTTGGGCAGCAGGCCTAGCCCGAACATCAGGATGAAAATCGGCGCCAGGGCCAGCACCGGGATGGTGTTGAGGAACAGCACGATCGGGAAATAGGCGGCGCGGACCGGCCGGCTGTAGGTGAACAGGATCGCCAGCAGCACCGCCACCGTATTGCCCAGCAGGAAGCCCAGCACCGCCTCCAGCGCCGTCGGCCAGGCATTGGCCAGCAGCAGCGCCCGATCGGTCCAGAGCTTGCCGAACACCGCGGCCGGCGTCGGCATGATGAAGCCCGGCACGCCCAGCGCCGGCACGAGGAACTGCCAGACCATCAGGATCGACAGCGCCCCCAGCGCCGGCCATAGGATGTCGCTGGGGCGGGTCATGCCGGCGACCCCATCGCCAGCAGCCGGCGCAGATGGGCGGCGACGGCGGTGATCTCGGGCGCGTCGCGGTCGCAGCGGCCCACCGCATCCTTCAGCGGCCGCAGGTCGACGATCTCCAGCACCCGGCCGGGATGGGCGGCCAGCACCAGCACCTGCTGGCCCAGATACACCGCCTCGGCGATGCTGTGGGTGACGAAGACCACGGTGGAGCCGGTGCGCCGCCACAGCGCCAGCAGCTCGTCGTTCAGCCGGTCGCGGGTGATCTCGTCCAGCGCGCCGAAGGGCTCGTCCATCAGCAGGATGCGCGGCCGGGACAAGAGGGCGCGGGCGATCGCCACGCGCTGGCGCTGGCCGCCCGACAGCTGATCCGGCATCCGCTCCGCCAGCTCGCTGAGGCCGAGCAGGACCAGGAGGTCGTCCGTCGCCAAACCGTCGGGGCGGGCCGCCCGGCCCCGGCCGACCTGCAGCGGCAGCTCGATATTGGCGCGAACGCTGCGCCAGGGCAGCAGGGTCGGATCCTGGAACACGAAGCCGATGTCGCGGCGCACCCGGGCCGCATGCGGCGGGCCGCCCAGCACCGTGATCTCCCCGCCCAGCGGCGCCAGCAGGTCGGCCACCACCCGCAACAGGGTCGACTTGCCGCAGCCTGACGGCCCGAGAATGGTCAGGAAGCCGCCCTGCGACACGTCCAGGTCGACGCCGTCCAGCACCGGCACCGCGCCGAAGCCATGCCCGGCCGCCGGATAGCCGATGGCGAGACCCCGGCAGCAAATCGCGGTGTTGGTTTCCAACCGCCCCGTCACCCCAGCTTCGGCCGGTCGGCTGCGGTCATCTCCAGGATCGCGCTCGACCAGCATTCTTCCGGCTTCGGCGCGCTGCCCTGAAACTGGCCGATAGCATCGTAGATCCGCACCTGCTCGGCGATCGCGGCCGGGTCGAACCAGCCCCAGCCCTTCGCCTCGGTATCGGCGTCGAAGCTCAGCTTCAGCACCAGATCGACCGTTGCCTGCTCGGTCCCGCGGTCCAGCTGCGGATAGGCGTCGACGGTCAGGTCCACCGCCTCCTTCGGATGCGCATGGGTCCAGGCCCAGCCCTTGGCCACGGCGCGCAGGAACTTGGCCAGCACCTCGGCATTCTCGGCCAGCGCCTGATCGGTGGCGAAATAGACGTTGGAGTAGGAGGGCAGGCCGGTGTCCTTCATCATCAGGTCGATCCGATCCGGCCCGATTACCGACAGCGCCTGGGTGTTGGTGATCCAGCCGGTGACGGCGTCGACCTGGCCCGTGACCAGAGGCGTCATGTCGAAGCCGATATTGGTGATCTGCATCTGGGCCGGGTCGATCTTGTTCTGCGCCAGGATCGCGTCCAGCACGAAGCGCGCGGTCGGCTGGATGCCGATGCGTTTGCCGATCATGTCCTTGACCGAGCGGATCGGCGCCTTGGGCAGGGAGTAGAAGGCGAAGGGGCCGGAGCGGTAGCCGCAGGCGATCACCTTGACCGGCACGCCGGAGCCGCGGGCCAGCAGCAGCTGCGCGGAATCGGAGAACTGGCCCAGCGCCGCCTGGCCGGTGACGACCGGCGGCACGGTGGCGGAATTCGGGCCACCGGGCGAGAACTCGACCGCCAGCCCCTCGGCCTCGAACAGCCCCTGCTTCAGCGCCACCACGTCGCCGATCTGGCCGTTGCTGATGAGCCAGTCGTATTTGATCACGACCCTGGCGGCCTCGGCCCGACCCTTCGGGATCCTCAGCGCGATGCCGGCGCCGAAAGCGGCGATGCCGGCCAGGACGGTGCGGCGGTCGAAGGCGGTGCTCATCGCGGTAACCTCCGTCAAGCAGCCGGGCTTTCGACGTCGCCCACAGGGCCGCCGTCGAGCCAAGCATAGATCTCCCACAGATTGTCGTCCGGGTCGGTGAAATAGGCGCAGCGCGCATTCCACGGATAGTCCGCCGGCGGCCGGGTGAACGGCACGCCGAGCGCGTTCAGCTCGTCATAGACGGTGTCGACCGTCGCGGGCGAGGGCAGCTCGGCCGCGGCGCAGGCCTTGTGCACCTGCGGCGGGGCGCGGCGGGCGGAGACGCCGGTGTGCTCGGCGATGTGGCCGATCTCCCACAGCGCCAGGGTCAGCCCGGCGCCCTTGAAGTCGGCGAAACCCGGGGCGCGGCGGCGCCGCTTGAAACCCAGCTTGTCGATGTAGAAGGCGGCTGCCCGCTCGACATCCTCGACCAGGAAGCAGACATCGGTGATCGGGTGGGCCTGGGCGAAGGGCATGGCGGTCTCCGAGCGGTCTCGGCCCGATCATGCTGCCGGCCACCGCTGCCCTTCTTTCGCAATCCTGCGGTTTCGTTGCGGGAACTTGCGGTCACCCCTCCGACCGGTAGCGTGCTGGGGTGGTGCCGATGGCGCGGCGGAAGGCGGTGGAGAAATGCGCCTGGCTGGCGAAGCCGGCGCGATAGGCGATCTCGGCCAGCGCCAGGTCGGGCCGCGCCAGCAGCGCCTTGGCCCGCTCGACCCGTCGCGCCAGCACGAATTGGTGCGGCGCGCGGCCGGTCGCGGCCTTGAAGGCACGGCTGAAGTGGAACGGGCTGAGCCGGGCGATGGCGGCGAGCTCGGCCAAGCTCAGATCGCCGTCCTCCAGCGCATCCTCGATGTGGTCCAACACACGGCGCAGCCGGTCCGGCGACAGCGCGTCGGGCCGCTCCGGCCGCAGCGCCGGGCGATGGGATAGAAGACGGAGGGTGCAGACGGCGAACGACAAGCCCAACTGCTCCGAGAGCAGCGGGTCGGTCGCCTCCGGCCGTCGTGCCAGCTCGGCCAGCGCCAGGGCGACATGGATCGTCACCGGGTCGGCGGCGACCAGCATCTCGCCGTCCTCGAACTCGGCCGGGCCGAGCTCGCGGCCGATCCGGCGATAGGCCTCGGGCGGCTGGAAGATCGAGATGTAGTCGGCGCCKTCGCCATCGACGAACAGCGGCAGCCCGGCCGGCTGCACCCCCAGCGTCCAGGGCGGCCGCGCCACCCGCCGCGTCGGCCCGTCGCCGATCCGGAAGGCATAACGCCCATGGCCTGTGCGATTCAGCGACAGACGATGCAGCGCGCCGCGCGAATCCATCTGCCCGGCATCGCTGTGGTAGCATTCCACCGTGATGTCCGGCCGCGCTGCCGCCGCATAATCGTGCAGCGCCGGCCGGCTGATGGCGAAGACCGAAGGGTCGAGACCGCCCATCCCATGCTCTCCCTGCCTGCCCAGTCCGCGGCTCTCGCGGCCACGGTCCCGAGCCGCCGTTCCTGCCTCGGAACGACGCAAGCAGCATGCCAGACGGGGGCGGGCAGGACCATCGGCTCGCCCGCTGGGAGCTCAGCCTGACTTGGCCGCGAGCTGCCGGCGATACTGCGCGACCGGCAGCCCGCCGACGCCCCAATTCTCCATCGGCACCTCCTCGATCACCACGAAGGTGGCGTCGAGCGGCTTGTTCAGGACGTCGAGCAGCAGCTGGCTGACGCCCTTGATCAGGGCGGCCTTCTCCTCCGCCGTCACCGCGCTGCGGTCGGGCGACGACCCTTCCCGGGTCACCTGGATGGTCACCATAGGCATGACTGGTCTCCTCCTTGGCAGGGACGGCGGCGGCGCTGTGCCGCCGCCGTCCTGATTGTTACCAGCGGCCGGCGTTCTGGCCGCCATCGACATGCAGGATCTCGCCAGTGACGAAGCCGGCATTCTCCAGGAACAGGACCGCGTCGACGATGTCGCGGATCTCGCCCATCCGGCCCACCGGGTGCAGCTTGCCGAAGGCTTCATGCGTCTCAGCCGGATGCATCGGCGTCTTGATGATGCCGGGCGACACGGCATTCACCCGGATGCCCTGGGTCGCGTATTCGATCGCCAGCGCCTTGGTGGCCGAGTTCAGGCCGCCCTTGGTCAGCGAGGCGAGCACGGCGGGCACGCCGGCGATCGGCTGGTCGACCAGGCTGGTGGTGATGTTGACGATGTGGCCCGAGCCCTGCTTCAGCATCGCCGCCGCGGCGCGCTGCGAGACGTGGAAGAAGCCGGCCAGGTTGACCGACAGGACCGCGGCGTAGTCCGCCTCGGTGTAGTCGGTGAAGGGCTTGGCGATGAAGATGCCGGCGTTGTTGACCAGCGTGTCGACCCGGCCGAAGCGGGCCAGGCCTTCCTCGACCACTCGGGCGGCGGTGCGTGGGTCGGCGATGTCGCCGTCGACCGCGAGGATGTCGGGATCGCTGCCCTGGCGGATCGAGCGGGAATTGGCGACGACCCTGTAGTTCAGGTCGCGATAGGCCTGGACCAGGCCAGCGCCGATGCCCTGCGAGGCGCCGGTGATGATGGCGACCTTCCGTTCGGTACCCATGATGTGTCTCCGATCATGCAGCGGCCGGAGGTTCTCCGGTCGGCCGGGCCACTGCGGCGCCGGTGCCGATGTATTTACGGCCTGCCGCCGGTCGTTCGAATAGGCGTCATCCGGGAGACACTGTTGCGCGAGACGGAATGCCGGATCAGGGGTCGGGGGTAAGGCGGGCGAACCGGGCCTTCAGCCGCGGCAGGGCGAAATCGACGAAGGCGCGGACCTTCGGCACCGACAGGCGCCCCTCCGGGGTGATGATGTGGACGGGCAGCGGCGCGGGCTCGGAATCGGCCAGCACGATCTTCAGCCGGCCGGCCCGGATCTCCTCGCCGACATGGTAGGAGAACAGCCGGGTGACGCCGTGGCCTTCGGCGGCGGAGACGACCGCCGCCCGGACGCTGTTGACGATCAGCCGCGGGGCGAACTGCACCGTCCGGGCGGTGGTCGATCCGGGCGCCGGCGGGAAGCTCCAGGAATCGGTGCCGAAATGGGTCATCGAGACGACCCGGTGCCGGGCTAGGTCGGCCGGCTCGTCGATCCGCGGATGCTGCGCCAAATAAGAGGGGGCGGCCGCCACCACCCGGCGGACCTCGCCGACCCGCACCGCGACCAGGGTCGAATCCGGCAGATGGGCGATGCGCAGCGCGGCGTCGATGCCTTCGTCGACCAGGCCGACCGGCCGGTCGAGCAGCAGCAGCCGGGCCGAGACGGCGGGATAGGCGTCGAGGAACGCGTCCAGGATCGGCCGCAGCACGTCCTCGCCGCTGATCAGGGGCGCGGTCAGGGTCAGCAGGCCACGCGGCGCCGCCCGCTCGCCGGCGGCCAGCATGTCGGCCTCTTCCAGGTCGGTCAGCACCCGCCGGCAGGCCGCGGCATAGCGCTCGCCGGCCTCGCTCAGCCGGATCGAGCGCGTCGTGCGGTGCAGCAGCTGCACCCCGACATGGGTCTCGAGGAAGGCGATGGCCCGGCTGACCGCGGCCGGCGAACGGCCCAGCCGCCGCCCGGCGCCGGCCAAGCTGCCGGTGTCGAGGGCCGAGACGAACACGCGCATGGCGTCGATCCGGTCCATCATTCTTCCCGGATGTGGAACAGCGAACGCCCGAGCCTAGGCATTCCCGCGTTCGGTGCAAAGGCCGGGCCTAAGCCACGGCCTCGATCCGTACCTCGCGGCTCTTGGCGCCCTCGGCGACGAGGTCCAGCAGCCTCTCGCCCTCCTCGGTCACTGCCGCGGCCTGCGGCTTCGGCAGCGGCTCGAAGGCATCGATCCGCAGCACCGCGGCGCCGCGGGCCTGGGTCGCTTTCCAGCGGCCGCGCACAAAGCCGTCCACCAGCAGCACCGGCGGCATGAAGTTGCCGTAGACCAGCGGGCGGTGCCGCTCGGCAATGACATGCTCGCGCTCGGCGTGGGACAGCAGCAGGTTGTCGTATTCCGGCAGGAAGCGCGGCGGCGCCGGCACGTCCGGGCCCGGTCGCGGCGCGTCCGGCAGGTCGAACAACTCGCGGCCGTTCTCGTCGCTGAAAGTCACCAGCTTCGGCCGCAGCTCATCGACCACGGGCTGCAGCCGGGTCAGCCCCGACCAGGTCTGCATGTCCTGCACGCTGGCCGGGCCGAAGGCAGCCAGATAACGCAGCAGCATCGGCTCCGGCGCCGTGCCGGTGCCCAGCGATTGCTGCAGCCAAGCCTCGGCCGTGGTGCACAGCGGCAGGCCGCCGATGCCCCACAGCCCGCGCGGCGGCACCTGCACCAGGGGCGCCAGGTTGCGCATGGCGTAGGACAGGGACTTGGCGTCGCGGTCCGGCCACTGCTTCTGCAGCAGCCGCCCCATCTCCTCGACCGTGCGCGGCTGGTCGACCAGCAGGCGCCGCCCGGCCGCCACCACCGCCTCGAGGTCCAGCCCGGCCAACGCCTTGCCATAGGGCGTGCCGGTCATCAGCAGCCGTTCCTGTAGCGCCTGCAGCACCGGGCGCAGCGCCCGGCAGTCGCGGGCGGTGACGAGGTGGATGGTCGACCGCATCAGGGCGATGCGCACCACCTTGCGGTCGCGGATCAGCCCGGCGAGATCCTCCAGCTCGAACCGCTCCAGCCGGCTCCACAGCCCGACATAGCCGGCGGTCGGGGATTGCGACTGCATCCCGACCAGCCGCTCGATCGCCTCGGCCGCGGTCGTCTTCCAGCGCTGCAGCAGCCCCTGCCGGGCCAGCAGCGCCCGGTTGCGGCTGCGCCGGTCCATCACCTCCGCCGCCGCATCTCCCTTCGCCATGCGTCCCCCGATCGCCTCGAATCCGGGCGCCAGCCTGTCCCGGATCGGCGACAGGGCACAAGCCGCGGCGTCCGGCCGATCCGTCTCGGGGCTTGCATCCGGCCCGCCAGGGCGTCGAGAATTGGGGGACTATCCCGCCCGACACCCATGGAGGCCGCGATGGCCCTCGGACCGGACGACTGGGAAGTGCCCGTGCGGGCGCAGCCCGATCCCGACGACTATGCCTTCGACCTCGACCGCGCGCTCGACGCCGTGGTCGGCCTGACCGCGCGCGTCCCGCCCGACGCCTTCACCGCTGGTACGCTGGGCACCGAGCGGTCCGGCAACGGCGTGGTGATCCGCGACGACGGCATCGTGCTGACCATCGGCTACCTGATCACCGAGGCCGAGGAGGTCTGGCTCACCACCAACACCGGCCGGGTGGTGCCCGGCCATGTGCTGGGCTACGACCAGTCGACCGGCTTCGGTCTGGTCCAGGCGCTGGGCCCGCTCGGCGTGCGGGCGCTCGAGCCCGGCTACGCCCGCGACGCCGAGCCCGGCACCGAGGTGGTGATCGCCGGCGCCGGGGGCCGCCGCCGGTCGCTGGCCGGGCGGATCGTCGCCCGCCAGGAATTCGCGGGATATTGGGAATACGTGCTGGACGACGCCATCTTCACCGCGCCCGCCCATCCGCATTGGGGCGGCACCGCGGTGATCGGCCCGGGCGGCGACCTGCTCGGCATCGGCTCGCTGCAGATCCAGCACCAGGCGGAGGGCGGTCGGGTGCTGCCGCTGAACATGGTGGTGCCGATCGACCTGCTGCAGCCGATCTTCGACGACTTGGCCACGCTCGGCCGCGCCGACCAGCCGCCGCGCCCCTGGCTCGGTCTGTTCGCGACCGAGGATGAGGGCCGGGTGGTGGTGGTCGGCTTCGCCGGCAACGGCCCGGCCAAGCGGGCGGAGCTGCGCGAGGGCGATGCCGTGCTCGCGGTGGACGGCGAGGCGGTCACCGACCTGGCCGGCTTCTTCCGCGCCGTCTGGGCGCTGGGCGAGGCCGGGGTCGAGGTGCCGCTGACGCTTGACCGCGAGGGCGATGTGTTCGACGTCAGCATCCGTTCGGCCGACCGCGCCCGCGTGCTCAAATCGGCGAAGCTGCATTAGGGACCGGGATGCGGCCCGGCGATCCGGTCCTGGCCAAGCGTGCCGGCCTCTATCGCGAAGGCCGGCCGGCGCCGGCGCTGGCGCCGCACCTGCTGTGCCGCTGGGTCCATGTGATCCCGCAGGGCCCGGCCCTGCCGGTCGCGGTGGTGCCGGATGGCTGCGTCGACCTGCTGTGGGTCGGCGACCGGCTGGTGGTGGCCGGGCCGGACCTGACCGCGGCGCATCCCGTGCTGCCGCCCGGCGACCCGGTGTTGGCCGTGCGCTTCCGTCCCGGCGCTGCGCTGCGCTGGCTCGGCCTGCCGATGTCGGAGATCACCGGCAGGCAGGTCGATCTGCAGGAGTTCCGGCCCTGGGCGCGCGAGCTGGCCAACCGGATCGGCGAGGCGCGGACGACGGCGGAGCGTATGGCCCGGCTCGAGGCCGGGCTGGCCCGCATCGCTCCCGAGATCGGCCTGCCGGCGCCGGAGATGGCGCTGGCCTTCCGCTGGCTCGGCCAAGGCGCGGAGGAGGCGGGGCTGGCGGCGCTGCGCGACCGGCTCGGCATCAGCGAGCGCAGCCTGCGCCGGCGCTGCCACGAGGCCTTCGGCTACGGCCCCAAGACGCTCGACCGGATCCAGCGCTTCCAGCGCTTCCTGCGGCTGGTGGCGGCGGGCGAGGAGCCGGGGCTGTCGGCCCTCGCCGCTGCGGCCGGATACTCCGATCAGGCTCATCTGACGCGCGAGACACGGCGCCTGTCCGGCTTGACCCCGGCGGCGATCGTCGGCCAGCTCACCGCCGGCACGGAGAACCGCGCGGCCGCCTGACTGGCCGTTCCGTTCAAGACCGCCCGCGCCGGCCATGCCACGCTCGCGCTGAAACAGAGACAGGAGGACGCCCATGGCCAGCCCCGGCAACGATCGCCGCATTGATTACATCGAGTTCGCCGTCGCCGATATTCCGCGGTCGCGCGACTTCTACGGCCGCGCCTTCGGCTGGAGCTTCACCGATTACGGTCCCGGCTATTGCGAATTCGACGACGGCCGGCTGAAGGGCGGCTTCGCCCAGGGCAGTCCGGCCAAGGCCGGCGGCCCGCTGGTGATCCTCTATGCCGAAGACCTCGCCGCGACGCAGCAGCGGCTGGAGCAGGCGGGCGGCCGGGTGGTCAAGCCGATCTACAGCTTCCCCGGCGGCCGGCGTTTCCACTTCCAGGACCCGGACGGCTACGAGCTCGCCGTCTGGTCCGACCGTTAGAGACCGTTTGGAAATGCTACTGGTGCGGCCGTCTGGAGGCGGTTTCTCCGCTTCCGGTGCTCACGGACCCAAACGTCCGCTCCGCGCCGGTTCTCGACACCACCCCCAGCCGACTCACACCAGCGCATTTCCAAACGGTCTCTTAGCGCGAAAAGAGGGWAGGGGGCCGAGGCCCCCTTCCGGTCGTCCTTAGTTCACGACGATCTTAGTTGACGACGATCTCGACCCGCCGGTTCTGCGGCTCGCGCACGCCGTCGGCGGTCGGCACCAGCGGATCGGCCTCGCCGACGCCGCGGGTCACGATCTCGCTGTCGGCGACGCCATCGGAGACCAGCTCGCGGCGGACCGCCTCGGCCCGGCGCACCGACAGGGCCTGGTTGTACTTGTCCGAGCCCGAGCGGTCGGTGTGGCCGGTGACATCGATCCGGGTGCTCTTACCCTGCAGCGCGTCAGACGCGGCGGAGCCGACGATCTGCTTGGCCTCCGGCGTCAGCTTCGAGCTGTCGAAGTCGAAGAATACCAGGTAGCTGCGGGCCTGGGTGACCTCCTGGACCTGCTCCGGCGGCGGCGCCTCTTCCGCGGCGCCGAAGGTGTAGCGCAGGCCGACCAGGACGGTGTGGTTGTTGTCGTCGTCCGACTTGATCCGGACGCCGTTGTCCTTGAACACCGGCCCGGTGTTGCCGAGGTAGCGGTATTCGAGGGTCGCGGCCATGTTCGGCGCGAAGTTGTAGGCCACGCCGGCGATGCCCTGGTAGGCGAGCTGCGCCTTGGTCGAGCTGAAGTAGTTGCCCGGACCGCTCGGGTTGAAGTCGGCATCCACCAGCGCCACGCCGATGCCGGCGCCGATATAGGGCACGAAGGGCGACCCGAAATCGAAATCGTAGTAGCCGTTCGCCATCAGGCCGTAGGTGGTCTGGTGGTTGTTGCCGTCGTGGCTGTTCTCCCGGATGCTCGCCTCCAGGTCGGTGCGGAAGCCGTTGCCGAAGCCATAGCCGACATAGAGGTTGCCGGCCGGTCCGACATCGTAATCGTCCTTGTTCAGGCCGTTGCCCTGGAGGAAGTTGGCGCCCGCTCCGGCGCCGACATAGAGGCCGTCCACCTGCTGCGCCACGGCCGGCGTCGCGGCGAGCAGTGCGGCTGCCCCTGCGGCGAAGACGATGCGTTTGCTCATTCCTGACTCCACGAATTTCTCGCTTAGGATTTCGGTCTCGAATCTCGTCCCAGGCCAGACGATACAGAGGCATACGTGCTTGAATGTATGCCAAAATGGCGCGCAGCGGCATTGTCGCACCTTGAAGCGACGTCGATCCGTCATACGGAAACAGGCGGGGAATGGACGAAAGCTGCAAAAGCGCAGGAACGGCAAGGTGTCGGCTGGAGCGTGGCCATCCGGCAACACCGTTCCGGGATTGCCGGCGGGCGGGCTTCAGCGCCGCGGCGGTGCAGTGCTGGCGCGGACGATCAGGCGGTACGGCACCTCGACGCCGCGTTTCGGCCCGGCGACTCCGGCCAGCCGGTCGGCCAGCAGGCGCATCGCTTCGAAGCCCAGCCGCCGGCTCGGCTGGTCGATGGTGGTCAGCGGCGGGTCGGTGACGGCGGCGAAGTAGATGTTGTCGAAGCCGACGATCGAGATGTCCTCCGGCACCCGCAGCCGTGCCTGCTTGATGGTGCGGATGGCGCCCATGGCGATCTCGTCGCTGCCGCAGAACACGGCGGTCGGCGGTTCGGGCAGCGCCAGCAGCTCCGCCATCTCCTCGGCCCCGGTGGCGATCGAGAACACGCCGTAGCGCACCAGCTCGGGCCGCAGCTCCAGCCCCGCCTCGGCCAGGGCCGCGGCATAGCCGTCGAAGCGCTTGGGCGTCGCCGTGGTCGCGGCAGTGCCGCCGATATGGCCGATCCGGCGGTGGCCCAGCCCAATCAGATGGCGCGTCGCCTCCCGCCCGCCGGCCCGGTTGTCAATCTCGACCACCGGCACGCCGGCGGCGGCGACCGGCTCGATCACCGCCACCAGGCGTTGCTGCAGGGCCGGGGCCTTCAGCGGCTCCGGCAGCCGCCCGCCCAGCAGCAGCATGCCGTCGACCGCGCCGGTCAGCAGCTGCCGCGCATGCTCCTCCGCCCGCGCCGGGTCGCCGGCGGTGTTGCCGATCAGCACGTGGAAGCCGGCCGCCACCGCCGCCTCCTCGGCGCCCAGCAGCACCGAGGCGTGGAACGGGTTGGCGATGTTCGGCACCATCACGAACACCTGCCGCGCCTGCTGCAGCCGCAGGCTGCGGGCCATGCGGTTGACGACGTAGCCGGTGTCGCGCACCGCCGCCTCGATCCGCACCCGGGTCTCGCCGGTCACCCGCGGCGATCCCGCCAGGGCACGGCTGACCGTCGCCACCGACACGCCGGCGATGCGGGCGATATCGGCCATGCGCGGCCGGCCATCCTCGGGCGCCGGCGGCAGGCTGCGGCTGCGGCTCACGGCCGAATCTCGGAATCCTGGATCATGCCCCGGACGATGCCCCGGAAAAGCGGTGCGGGCCAAGGGGTGCGATCGGCCCAGTCCGACCAAGGGGGCCCAACCAAGGGTGGATTGCGAATTGACAGCGGCCGCATTCCCCGGTTCACTTGTAACCAACTGGTTACTTCTCGGGCAGGCACAACTGCCCGGATCGTCGAGAATCCAGCAAGGGAGGGTGCGATGTCGACTCCGATCGGGCGCAGATCCGTGTTGGCCGGGGCGTTGGGCTTGGCGGGGGCGGCGGCGCTGCCGGCCGCCCTGCGGGCCGAATCGGAACGGCTGCGCGTCGTCTGGTGGGGCAATGACGACCGCACCCGCCGCACGCTCGAGGTGCTGAAGCTGTATCAGGCCAAGGCGCAGGGCGCCGAGCTGGTGGGCGAGGTCAGCAATGCCGAATACTTCCCCAAGCTCGCCACCCAGCTGGTCGGGCGCAACGCTCCGGACATCTTCCAGCTCGAGCCCGGCAGCTTCGCCGATTTCGTCCAGCGTGGCGCCACGCTGCCGCTCGACGATCTGATGCCACAGCCGATCGACACCAGCGGCATCAGCCGCGACCTGCTCGACCTCTGCTCCCTCGACGGCAAGGTCTGGGGCATCCCGCACGGCCTGAACTCCTTCGCCCTGATGTACGACACCGCCGTGTTCAAGGCGGCCGGCATCGCCCCACCCGATGAGAAGACCAGCTGGGACGACTATGCCGACCGGATGGCCGAGCTGACCAAGGCGGCGGGGCGCGACCAGTACTGGGGCTCCTGCGACGCCAGCGGCTACGGCTACGCCTTCCAGGTCTGGCTGCGGCAGCGCGGCGCCGACCTGTTCACCGCCGACCGGACGCTCGGCTTCAGCCAGGACCATGCCGCCGAGTGGTTCAGCTACTGGGACAAGATGCGCCAGCGCGGCGGCTGCGTGCCGGCCGACATCGCGGCGCTCAGCCCGGATTCGACCATCACCCAGATGCCGCTGATCCAGGGCAAGGCGGCGACCAGCCTGGCCTTCTCCAACCAGATCGTCGGCATGCAGTCCGCCACCCAGGTGCCGCTGGCGCTGACGATGTACCCGAATGGCGGCCCGGGGGCGAAGCCGGGGCAGTTCTACCGGCCGGCCACGTGCTGGTCGATCTATGCCCGGTGCAAGGCGCCGGAGGCAGCGGCCGGCTTCATCGCCTTCTTCCTCAGCGACCCCGAGGCCGTCAAGGTGCTGGGGGTGGAGCGCGGCGTGCCGATGGCCCCGGCCGTGCGTGAGCTGATCCTGCCGACGCTGAAGCCGGTGGAGCGCGCCACGATCGACTACGTCAACTTCATCGCCGACAAAGTCGGCCCCTATCCGCCGCCGCCGCCCAAGGGGTCGCAGCAATTCGGCCGGGTGATGAAGCGGGTGGCGGACACGGTCGCCTTCGGCAACGCCTCGATCAGCGACGGCGCCGCCCATCTGATCGCCGACGCCGGCGCTATTCTCTGAGAGGTTCGATGTCGGTCCCAGACGCCCGCCCGGTGGAGGAGTTCGACTCCCATCCCTGGCGGTTCGAGAGCCAGGCCACGGAGGCGCAGCGCCGCGCCCAGGCGGCCTTCGTCGCCGAGCTGGCGCGGCGCCTGCCGTTGCAGCTCGGCGTGGGCTGCTACCTGTCGCCCCAGGCCTATATCTTCCCCGACAGCCTGGCGCTGGGCGACGGTTGCGTCGTCGCCGCCGGGGTGCGCCTGCATGGGCAGCTGACCGCCGGCGACCGCTGCTCCTTCAACCTGCATTGCTCGGTGATCGGCCAGGTGCGGATGGGCTCCTGGGTCCGCATCGCCGCCGGCGCCATGATCGCCGGCTTCGACCATGTGTCGGAAGATCCGGAGACGCCGATCGCGCAGCAGGGCGTGTCGACCAAGGGCATCGAGATCGGCGACGACGTCTGGATCGGCGCCAACGCCGTGGTCACCGACGGGGTGCGGATCGGCAGCCACTGCATCGTCGCCGCCGGGGCGGTGGTCACCCGCGACGTGCCGGATTACGCGCTGGTCGGCGGCAACCCCGCCCGGGTGATCCGCGACCGGCGCCGGCCGCGCGGCGCGCCCCCGGCCGATGCGTTACTGGCCGAGGTCAGGGTGTTCGACACCCGGATCGCGGAGGAGTGGCCAGCGATTCTCGCCGGCCACGTCGCGCCGCCCGGCCAACCCTGCTGGTACGGCGACCCGCGAAACGCCGGAAACGCACCGTTCCGCGCCGATTGCGATGCGGTCCAGATTGCGGCGATGTTCGGCGCCGTGCCGCCGCCCTTCGATCGCGAGGACTGGATCGCCCGCCTGCGGGCGCTGCAGGATCCGGACACCGGGCTGTGCTTCAACCCGGACACGCCGGCTGCGGTGCGCCGCGACCCGCCGGCCGATCCCGGCGGCGACAACCTCTACAACATCCTCTGCGTCGGCTATGCGCTGGAGTGCCTGGGCGCCGCCTTCCGCCATTCCGTCGCCTGGGCCTCGCGGCTCGACTCTGCGGCGCTGCAGCGGGCGCTCGACGGTCTGCCCTGGGCCGAGCACGGCTGGTCCTCCGGCGCTTGGATCGATGCGCTGGGCACCGCCTATCATCTCAACGCCCGCCACTTCGGGGATCCGGGCCAGCTCACCACGCTGATCGGCTGGCTGACCACCCGGGCCAGCGCGGCCACCGGGCTGTGGAGCGGCCCGGTCGGCGACGACTGGCTGCAGCCGGTGAACGGCTTCTACCGGCTGACGCGCGGCACCTACGCCCAGTTCGGCCTGCCGCTGCCCTGGCCGGAGCGGACGATCGATTCCGTGCTGGCCCATCTCCGCCGGAACGGCGGGTTCCAGAACACCGGCTTCAACGCCTGCAACGTGCTCGACGTGGTGCACCCGCTGATGCTCTGCGCCCGCCAGACCGGCTATCGTGCAGCGGAGATCACGGAGGCGCTGCGCCTGCTCCTCGCTGCCGCGCTCCGGCACTACCAGCCCGGCCGCGGCTTCGCCTTCAGCCGCGGCGAGGCGCCGGGGCTGCAGGGGACGGAGATGTGGCTGTCGATCATCGCCCTGATCCTGACCCATCTCGGCCTGTCCGATGCCGCGAGCTTCCGGCTGGTTGGCGTGCATCGCTGGGGCCCGGCCCTGCCGGCCGACCGGATCTGGCCGCAGCGCTAGGACACGGTTCCGCCATCTTGGTCTGCAGCATGGGCCGCGCGGCGGAATTGGGGCAGGGCCATGCGTGACACCGGGCGAAACGACGCCGTCGACCTGCTGCGCGGGCTGTCGATCATCCTGGTGGTGCTGTTCCACATCCAGCTGCGCATCCCGTTCGAGGCCTCGGCGATCGGCGCGATGCTGCCGCGCGAGGCCTTCAACCTCCTGTTCCGCAGCGGCTACTACGCCGTCGTCGTCTTCTTCGTGATCTCGGGCTTCCTGATCACCTCGACCGCACTGCGCCGCTGGGGATCGCTCGGCGCCGTGCCGGCCGGGCCGTTCTACCTGATGCGCTTCGCCCGGATCGCGCCCTGCCTGGTGGCGCTGCTGCTGGTGCTGGCGGTGCTGCATCTCGCCGGCGCCGGCGGCTTCGTCATCGAGACGGTGTCGCTCGGCCGGGCGCTGCTGGCGGCGGCGACCTTCCACCTCAACTGGCTCGAGGCCGAGACCGGCTACCTGCCCGGCGCTTGGGACGTGCTGTGGTCGCTGTCGGTGGAGGAGGCGTTCTATCTCTGCTTCCCGCTGCTCTGCCTCGCGGCGCGGCGGCCGGCGGTCTTCGTCCTGGCCATGCTTGCCTTCGTGGTCCTCGGCCCCTTCGCCCGGGTCACCGTCAACGAGATCTGGGCCGACAAATCCTGGCTCTCCGGCGCCGACGGCATCGCGCTGGGCTGCCTTGCCGCCGTCGCCGCGCACTGCCTGCCGATCAGCCGATCGGCCGGCCGCGCCTGCCTTGCCGCCGGGCTGGCGCTGACCCTGCTGGTCTTCGTCTTCCGCCGCCAGGTCTTTCAGCTCGGCCTCACCGATCTCGGGCTGAACGTCACGCTGCTGGAGACCGGCATCGCCCTGATGCTGGTGGCGCTTCGCGGCCAACGCTGGGGCTCTCCGGTGCGGCGGCTGACGGCGCCGCTGCGCTGGTTCGGCCGCAACAGCTACGAGGTGTACCTGACCCATATGCTGGTGCTGACGCCGCTGGCGCCGCTCTTCGCCGCCACCGGCCAGGCACCCAACACGGCGCCGTTCTGGTTCATCGGCCTGCTGGCGCTGTCCGGGCTGGCGGGGGCGATCGTCGCCCGGCTGTGGTCCGAGCCGCTGAACCGCGCCATCCGCTCCCGTTTCGCCGGGCCGGAGCTCAGCTCCACACGCCAGACACCGGCCGCGCCCGCTTAGCCGTCAGCTCCGAGTCAAGCCAGGCGCGGAACAGCTGCACCTTGCGCTGCCGCGACCGGGATTCGGTGGTGACGAACCAGTAGGCGATCTCGGTCGGCGCCGCGATCGGGAAGGGGCGGACCAGCCGTCCGTCCGCCAGCGCGTCGGCGGCGATCAGCTGCCAGGCCATGAACACGCCCTGGCCGGCCACCGCCGCCTCGATCGCCGGGATCGGGTCGGTGTAGGACGGGCCGGACAGGCGTGGCGGCGACGCCACCCCGGCGGCGGCGAACCACTCGGCCCAGGAGATCAGCGAGCCCTCGTCGCGGATCACCGGCACCGTCGCCAGGTCGGCCGGGCGCTTCAGCCGCGCGGCCAGCGCCGGGGCGCAGACCGGGAACACGGTCTGCGGGATCAGCTTCTCGGCCAGCGCCCCGGTCCAGCCGCCGCGGCCCATGCGGATGGCGCAGTCGATGTCGCCCAGCGCCAGGTCCAGCACGTCGGCGGTGGCGACGAAGCGCAGCTCGATCTCCGGATGGGCGCCGGTGAAGCGCGACAGCCGCGGCACCAGCCAGCGCGCGGCGAAGGCGCTGCCGGTGGTGACGGTCAGGATGCCGGCGCGCTCGACCGCCAGCGCGGCCATGGCGTCGGCCAACATGCGGAAGCCGGCGTCCAGCATCGGCCGGATCCGCCACAGCTCCGCGGTCGGCACCAGCCCGGTCGGGGTACGCTCGAACAGCATCACGCCCAGCCGCGCCTCGGCCCGACGGATGTGCTGGCTGACCGCGCCCGGCGTCACCCCCAGCTCCTTCGCCGCGGTCGACAGCGAGCCGCCGCGTGCCACCACCGCGATGGCGCGCAGCGCGTTCAGCGGAATCGGGAAGGGCGAGGCCATGCCCCTTCTTGATCGGACCAGAGAGGGCTGTCCAGGTGTTGACTCGTTAATACCTTACTGGTTATATAACCATATGGTTTTTGAAGACTCGCTCACCCTCAAATTCGCTGCGCTCGCCGACCCCACCCGGCGCGCCATCCTGCTCCGCCTGTCGCGGGGCGAAGCCACGGTGTCGGAGCTGCAGGCCCCGTTCCGGATCAGCCAGCCCGCCATCTCCAAGCACCTGAAGGTGCTGGAGGGGGCGGGGCTGATCGAGCGCGGCCAGGCCGCCCAGTCGCGGCCGCGGCGCCTCAACCACCAGGCGCTGAAGGAGACGGTCGAGTGGTTCGAGCACTTCCGGAACCTCTGGAACGACAGCTTCGACCGCCTCGAGGCGCTGCTCGAAGCCGATCCGACGCCCGAACCCAAGAAGGAAGACTGACGATGAGAACCGCCACCGCCGACACCGAATTCGTCATCACCCGCCTGTTCAAGGCGCCGCTCGCCCGGGTCTGGCAGCATTGGACGAGCGCCGAGCGGATGTCGCAATGGTTCGGCCCGAAGGGCGTGATCACCACCGTCAAGACCCTCGACCTGCGGCCGGGCGGGATCATGCATGCCCGTATGGACCAGCCCGGCGGCGGCCGGATGTGGGCGAAGTTCGTCTATCGCGAGGTGGTCGAGCCGTCGCGCTTGGTCTGGGAGCACTCCTTCTCGGACGAGCAGGCCAACATCGTCGAGTCCCCCTTCGGCGGGCCCTGGCCGCTCAGGATCCTGTCGACCGCGACCTTCACGAAGGAGGGGGCGGGCACCCGGCTCCGGCTGGTGTGGACCCCGCTCGACGCGAGCGCGGAGGAGCGGCAGGCCTTCACCGAGATGCTCGACTCGATGACCGAAGGCTGGGGCGGCACCTTCGACAAGCTGGACGAGGCGCTGGCAGGTTAGGCCGACCCCGGTGGACTCTATGGAGATTTTCTATAGTCTCGGAGAGACACTGTCCATCGCAGCCGCCGGCCGGCGGATCTATCTCTTGGAGAAGATCTGCCGAGGAGGCTGCGATGTTCTCCTTCCTGCGGCGCCGGGATGTCCGGCGCCGGGCCGACGGCGCCGAGGCGCTGCTGGCCATGACCCCGCGCGAGCTGGCCGACCTGCCCTTCTGGGCCGAGCCGCCGCAGCCGGATTGCGCCGACGGTGCCCCGGCGGCGCGCCCGCTCACAGCCCGAACCGCGCCTCGGCGTCTGCCAGCGTGACGGCGAGGAACGGCCGTCTTCCGGCCAGGATCGCCAGCGGCCCCGTTGGCGGGAAGACCCAATCGATCCCGCCGAGGCCCGGCCGGCCGGTGGCGGCGGCGCGCGTGATCCGGATGCCGCTTCCATCCGGCTGCAGCACCAGCAGCGGCACCGGCAGGCGCAGCGGCAGGATGCGTTCCGGCCGGTCCGCAAAGATCGCCACAGGCCCCTGTGGGTCGGCCAGCGCCGTCCGCCCGTTCACGCTCTCGAACCGGCCCAGCCGCTTCGGGATCGCCCACAGTGTCCGGCCACCGGCAAGGGAGGCGGGACTGTCGACCCAGGCGGCGGTGATCGCGACCCCGATCCGGCGCCCCAGCCGCACCGGCACCGCCACCACCAGCTCGGCATAGGTCAGGTCGCCGGCCGGCTGCCACTCGGCCCGCACCGTCGCCAGCAGCGCGCTGCGGCCCCAGCCCAATGGCCTGGCCCCGTCCGGCAGCGGTCCCGGCAGCGCCGCCCGCGGCACCCGCCACAGCGCTGCGTGGACCGTGCCGCGCAGCCGCCAGGGCGGGGAAGGGTAGGGAGCATCGATCATGCTGGAGACAGAGTCCGAGATTTCAGGCGGCGAGTCCAAAACGCACTTGGATTGCGAAGTTCGCGACGGCTCCAACTAGGTATTGACGGAAACCGGCGGAAGGACGTCTATATCTAGACATCACGGGCAACCAAGGGAATCCGGTGYGCCGCTGGTCGGCAAGGCCGGAGCTGCCCCCGCAACTGTAAGCGGCGAGTCGGTTCGTCGTTCGGGCCACTGGCGGGCAACCGCTGGGAAGGCCGGACGATCCGACGGCGACCCGCAAGCCAGGAGACCGGCCTGTGATCACGTAGTGCGTCCTCGGGCGGGGTGACCCGGCGGTGCGATGAGCGAGATGCGCCGGCCTGCCGGCGCGTTGTCGACTCCGCATCTTCGGCCCAAGCCCCAATACGATCATGGGGTTTGCCGATGTCCGTCCTCCTCGAATCCGACCGCGCCCTCGCCGGCGCACCCGCCGTCCCGGCCCCCCGTGCCGCCGCCGAGCCTGCCTATCAGGTGATCCGCCGCAACGGCGCCGTCACCGCCTTCGACGAATCCAAGATCTCGGTGGCGCTGACCAAGGCCTTCCTGGCGGTCGAGGGCGCCGGCGCCGCGGCCTCGCGCCGGGTGCATGACATCGTCGAGGGGCTGACCGCCCAGATCGTCGGCGCCCTGGCCCGCCGGGCCGATCACGGCCGCACCTTCCACATCGAGGAGGTGCAGGACCAGGTCGAGCTGGCGCTGATGCGCGGCGAGCACCACAAGGTCGCCCGCGCCTATGTGCTGTATCGCGACGAGCGGTCGCGCGAGCGCGCCGCCGCCAAGGTCGAGGCGTCGCCGGTGGCGCCGGCGCTGCATGTCACCGCGGCCGACGGCAGCCGCGCGCCGCTGGACCAGGCGCGGCTGGTCCGGCTGGTCGAGGAGGCCTGCGCCGGCCTGGACGATGTCGCCGCCGCGCCGGTCCTGGCCGAGACCCGGCGCAACCTCTATGACGGCATCAGCGAGGCCGAGCTGGCCCTGGCGCCGATCATGGCCGCCCGCACCCTGATCGAGACCGAGCCGAACTACAGCCAGGTCAGCGCCCGGCTGTTGCTCGACCTGTTGCGGCACGAGGCGCTGAGCTTCGCTTACGGCCGGCCGACCCGCGCCACCCATGCCGAGATGGCGCAGGGCTATGCCGAGTACTTCCCGGCCTATGTCAAGAAGGGCATCGCGGTCGACCTGCTGGATCCGGAGCTGGCGCGCTACGACCTGAAGAAGCTCGCCGCGGCGCTGAAGCCGGAGCGCGACCTGCAGTTCCAGTTCCTCGGGCTGCAGACGCTGTACGACCGCTACTTCCTGCAGACCGGGGGCATCCGCTTCGAGCTGCCGCAGGTGTTCTTCATGCGCGTCGCCATGGGGCTGGCCGCGCGCGAGATCGATCGCGAGGCGCGGGCGATCGAGTTCTACGACCTGATCTCCTCCTTCGACTTCATGTGCTCGACGCCGACGCTGTTCAACGCCGGCACGCCGCGGCCGCAGCTGTCCTCCTGCTTCCTGACCTCGGTGGCGGACGACCTGGACGGCATCTTCAAGGCGGTGAAGGACAACGCCCTGCTGTCGAAATACGCCGGCGGCCTGGGCAATTCCTGGACCCGGGTGCGCGGCCTGGGCGCCCATATCCGCGGCACCAACGGCCAGTCGCAGGGCGTCGTCCCGTTCCTGAAGGTCGCCAACGACACCGCCATCGCGGTGAACCAGGGCGGCAAGCGCAAGGGCGCGGTCTGCGCCTATCTCGAGACCTGGCACGTCGACATCGAGGAATTCCTCGATCTGCGCAAGAACACCGGCGACGACCGGCGCCGCACCCACGACATGAACACCGCCAACTGGGTGCCCGACCTGTTCCTGCAGCGGGTCGAGGCCGACGGGCCCTGGACCCTGTTCTCGCCGGACGAGGTGCCCGACCTGCACGACCTGTACGGCCCGGCCTTCAAGACCGCCTACGAGGCCTATGAGGCCAAGGCCGCGCGCGGCGAGATCCGGGTGCACAAGCAGGTCCGCGCGCTCGACCTGTGGCGCCGCATGCTGACCATGCTGTTCGAGACCGGCCATCCCTGGGTGACCTTCAAGGACCCCTGCAACATCCGCTCGCCGCAGGGCCATGTCGGCGTCGTGCACTCCTCGAACCTGTGCACTGAGATCACGCTGAACACCTCTGATGACGAGGTCGCGGTCTGCAACCTGGGCTCGATCAACCTCGCCAACCACATCGGCGAGCGCGGGCTCGACCGGCAGCGGCTGGAGCGCACTATCCGCACCGCGATGCGGATGCTGGACAACGTCATCGACATCAATTTCTACACCATCCCCGAGGCGCGCCGGTCGAATCTGCGGCACCGTCCGGTCGGGCTCGGCATCATGGGCGTCCAGGATGCGCTGCAGGCGCTGCGCCTGCCGGTCGCCTCCGACGCCGCGGTGCGCTTCGCCGATGAGAGCATGGAGGTGATCAGCTTCCTCGCCATCGAAGCCTCGGTCGATCTGGCGGCGGAGCGCGGGCGCTACCCGTCCTTCGACGGCTCGCTGTGGAGCCGCGGCATCCTGCCGATCGACTCCGTCGAGTTGCTGGCCGAGGCGCGCGACGGCGTGCTCGACCTCGACCGTTCCACAAGCCTCGACTGGAGCGGCCTGCGTGAGCGGGTGCGCACGGTCGGCATGCGCAACTCCAACACCATGGCGATCGCGCCGACCGCGACCATCTCCAACATCTGCGGCGTCGCCCAGTCGATCGAGCCGGCGTTCCGCAACCTCTACGTCAAGGCCAACATGTCGGGCGACTTCACGGTGGTGAATCCCGGCCTGGTCCGTGACCTCAAGGCGCTCGGCCTGTGGGACGAGGTGATGATTTCGGACCTGAAGTATTTCGACGGCAGCCTCGGCGCCATCGACCGGGTGCCGGACGACCTCAAGGCGCTCTACGCCACCGCCTTCGAGATCGACGCCTCCTGGCTGGTCGAGGCGGCGGCCCGGCGCCAGAAATGGATCGATCAGGCGCAGTCGCTGAACCTCTACATCGCCAACCCGAACGGCCGGAAGCTGGACACGCTGTACCGGCTGGCATGGAAGCGCGGGCTGAAGACCACCTACTACCTGCGGGCGATGAGCGCGACCCATGTCGAGAAGTCGACGCTGAAGGGCACCGACGGCAAGCTCAACGCCGTCTCCGCCCCGGGGCCGGTCACGACCGCGCCGATCGTCGCCGCACCGGCCCCGGATGAGCTGGTGCTGACCGACGGGGCGCCGATGGTGTGCCCGATCGACGACCCGACCTGCGAAGCCTGCCAGTAGCGGTTCCGGCAGATCCTCGGCGTCTCAGCGCGCGGCGTCGAGGATCATCGCCGCGCCCTTCTCCGCGATCATGATGGTGGGGGAGTTGGTGTTGCCCGAGGTGATCGTCGGCATCACCGACGCATCGACCACCCGCAGGCCGGCGATGCCCCGGACGCGGAGGAAGCCGTCGACGACGGCCATCGGATCGCCGTCGACACCCATCCTGGCGGTCCCGACCGGGTGGAAGATGGTGGTGCCGACATCACCGGCCGCCGCGATCAGCTGCGCGTCGGACTGCAGCTCCGGGCCGGGCCGCAGCTCCTGCGGCGAATAGCGGGCCATGGCCGGCTGCCGCATGATGTGCCGCACGATCCGGATCGAATCGGCCGCGACCTGGCGGTCCTCCGCCGTCGCCAGATAATTGGGTGCGATGACGGGCGGGGCCGCTGGGTCGCTTGACCGCGCATGGATCGAGCCGCGGCTGCTGGGGCGGAGATTGCACACGCTGGTCGTGATCGCCGGGAACGGATGCATGCTGTCGCCGAACTTGTCGAGCGACAGCGGCTGGATGTGCATCTGCAGGTTGGGCGTCTCGTACTGCGCTGCCGAGCGGGTGAAGGCGCCGAGCTGCGACGGCGCCATGGTCATCGCCCCGCGCCGCAGCAGGGCGTATTCGGCGCCCATCAGGCCGCGGCGCAGCAGCGACCGGTACTGCATGTTCAGCGTCGGCACGTTGGCGACCTTGAAGATCGGCCGCAGCTGCAGGTGATCCTGCAGGTTCTCGCCGACGCCCGGCAGGGGACGCACGACCTCGATGCCGAGCTGCCGCAGCCGATCGCCGTCGCCGATGCCCGAACGCTCCAGCAGGGCAGGGGTCGCCACCGCGCCGGTCGCGACGATCACCTCCACCCGCGCCCGCAGCAGGCGTTCCTGCCCGTCCTGGCAGATGACGACGCCGGTTGCCCGGCCATCCTCGACGATGACTCGCTCGGCGATCGCCTGGGTGAAGACCGCGAGGTTCGGCCGCTTCAGCGCCGGCTGCAGGAATCCCCGCGCCGCGCTCCAGCGTCGGCCCCGCTTCTGGTTGACGTCGAAATAGCCGCAGCCCTCGTTGCTGCCGGTGTTGAAATCGGCCGACCGCGGGATCCCGGCCTGCTCCGCCGCGCCGATGAATGAGTCCAGGACCTGCCAGCGCAGCCGCGGCCGGTCCACCCGCCACTCCCCGCCGGCGCCATGGAGGGCGTCGGCGCCGCGCCAATGGTCCTCGTGCTTGCGGAAGACGGGCAGCACGTCGTCCCAGCCCCAGCCGACCAAACCCCGCTGACGCCAGCCGTCATAATCCGCCGCCTGGCCGCGCATGTAGATCATGGCGTTGATCGCGGAGCAGCCGCCGAGCACCTTGCCGCGGGGATAGGCGAGATCGCGGCCGTTGAGGCCGGGGACGGGCTCGGTCCGGAACAGCCAGTCCGACCGCGGATTGCCGATGGCGAAGAGATAGCCGACGGGGATGTGGAACCAGATCCAGTCGTCGCGCCCGCCGCCCTCGACCAGCGCCACCCGATAGCGCCCGCTCGCGGACAGGCGGTTGGCCAGCACGCAGCCGGCGGACCCTCCGCCCAAGACGATGAAGTCGAACTCCTGACCGCCGGCCATCGCCATCCTCCCATTGCTGCCATTGCATTACTGGGAGAATTTGATCAGCAATACGGGAATGTTCCCCAAGGGCCTGTGCGATTGTGAACAGCGTGCATCGCTATGACTGGAACGACCTGAGGTTCTTCGTCGAGGTGGCGCGGCACGGGACGCTGAGCGGCGCCGCCCGTGCCATCGGCAGTGACCATGCCACGGTGAGCCGGCGCGTTGCTGCGCTGGAGCATGCCCTGGGATCGGCGTTGTTCCACCGTAGCCCGGTTGGCTACATGCTGACCCCGGCCGGCGCCGAGCTGCTGCCGCATGCCGAACGGGTCGAGACCGCGGCGCGAGAGGCGACGGAGGCCCTCGGCCGGCCGCAGGCCGGGCTGGTCGGCAAGATCCGCTTGGCCACGCCCGACGGTTTCGGCAACCACTTCCTCGCCCGGCATCTGGGCGAATTCGCCTCGGCCTATCCGCAGCTGACGATCGAGCTGGTGACCGTCTCGCAGATCCTGTCGCTGTCGCAGCGCGAGGGCGATTTGTCAGTGACGCTGGCGCCGCCGGCCCGGGGCCGCTTCCAGACCGAGCGGCTGACCGAATACGACCTCGCGATCTATGGCGAGGCCGGCTATCTCGCCGAGGCCCCGCCGATCCGGACCCGGCAGGATCTGCGCGGGCACCGCTTCATCGGCTATGTCGACGACCTGATCTTCACACGCGAGCTGGACTATCTCGGCGAGGTCCTGCCGGGCCTGGCCGTGCCGCTTCAGGCGACGAGCCTGCTCGGGCAGCTGAACGCCGTCCTGCGGGGCGACGGGCTGTGCGTCCTACCGCGGTTCATCGCGCAGCAACACCCCACCCTGGCCGCGGTCCTGCCCGGCGAGGTCAGGCTGCGCCGGAGCTATTGGGTCAGCGCCCATCAAGAGCACATGGACCTGCCGCGAATCAGGGTCCTGCGGGACTTCATCCGCCGCTGCGTCGAGCGGCATGGCGACTTCCTGACGGATCAATAAGAACGCTCCCGAATGCCGGGCGCCTGCTGCCGGCCGTGCCCCGACGCGCATCCGGCGGCTTACAATTATCGGCCGCCGAGCCTATATTCTCTTGGTCGACCGAGATTTGTTCGGCCAGCGCTCAATGCTCGTGATCGGGCGCCGAGCCCAGCTTTCCGCACCTTTCGAAGTTGCACCGCTTGCTGTTGTGGAGCGCTATTGTCGTCTGCTTTGCCCTCGAGAATTCTCAAGAATAGTAGCGCCTGGCTTTGCCGGGCAGTTCAGGGACAAACATGCAAAGCACTTCGAACCTCGTGATGGGCCAGCCGCGCCTGCCGCTCGACGCCGATGCGGCGCTGCGGGTCGAGGTGGCGCGCTTCCGGACGCCGAGCCTGCCGCGGGCGGCCTGGCAACTGGCCTCGACACTGGCCGGTTTCGTCGCGGTCTGCGCCACGATGTATGCCAGCTTCGGGGTGTCGTACTGGCTGACGCTCGGGCTGGCCGTGATCGCGGCCGGCATGACCGTCCGCCTCTTCATCATCCAGCATGATTGTGGGCACTCGTCGTTCTTCGCCTCGCGCCGCGCCAATCTGGTGGTCGGCCGCCTGTGCAGCCTGATCACCTTCACGCCCTTCGCGAATTGGCGCCGCGCGCATGCCGGGCATCACGCCGTCTGGAACAATCTCGACCGGCGCGACAGCGGGGCCGACATCTATTCGACCTGCCTGACCGTCGCGGAATACCAGGCCCTCGCTCCGCGCCGCCGCTTCCTGTACCGGCTGAGCCGCCACCCGGCGATCACCGGGCTGCTGCTGCCGCCGCTGGTGTTCCTGCTGCTGTACCGGATTCCCTTCGACACGCCGAAGGATTGGCGCCGGGAGCGGCTGTCGGTCCATGCCACCAACGCCGGCATCGCCATTGTCTTTGTCGGGCTCGGGCTCGCCTTGGGGTTCGAACGCGTGCTGCTGGTCCAGGTGCCGATCATGGTGATCGCCTCGATCATCGGCGTCTGGCTGTTCGCGGTGCAGCATCGCTTCGAGGAGACTCTCTGGCAGCGGGACGCCGATTGGACGTTCGGCGCTGCCTCGCTGCAGGGATCATCCTATCTGAAGCTGCCGCGGATCCTGCAATGGTTCACCGGCAACATCGGCTTCCACCACATCCACCACCTCAATCCGCGCATCCCGAATTATCGCCTTCCGGCCTGCCACGCCGCGATCCAGCAGCTGCATGCCGTGCCGAGCCTGACCCTTTGGGATGCCCTGCGCGCGCCGTTCTTCGCGCTGTGGGACGAGCAGCGGCAGCAGATGGTTGGATTTCCGGCCGCGGCGGTCAGCCGGGGCTGATCACCAGGCCACGATGAGAGTGGCGAACAGGACGCCGGCGACGATCGCGACGATCCAGGCCGGTGCCCGGGGATTGGTCGCTGCCCAGTAGCGCCAGCCATCCAGCAGCCGGTCGAATGGGCGCGGCGCAGGCTGCGTCGGAGGGCCTGCCGGTCGGGTCTCCGCGCGTGTTTCCTCCGCAGGGCCAGCTTGCTCGGATGAAGCCGGAGGCGCGCCATCCCGCAGCAAAGCCGCGGCAAGCTCCTCCGGATCCACGGTGACGACCTGGACCAGCTCGCCGCTGCCGGGCCGGCCAGGCAGGCGGATCATTGTCGCGATCCGGCGATAGGCCGGGGGCGAGGAATCGTCGATCGACTCCTCGTCCGTCTCCACCGTGTAGGTTCCGGGCGGCTGCGGCCCGTCAATGCCGCTCAGGGTGAACGGCCGGGCGAAGGTCACGGCGTTGCTGCTGGTCCGCATGGTCATTCGCGGCTCCTTGATCCTCAGCCCCGGCCTGCGGCTAGGCGAAAGCCCGGGCTGCGGCGTAAATGACGATCAGCAGCATGAGGCCGATCGGAATCACGATGGGTGGAACCAACCAAGCCTTCATTGCTGTGCCGTCGCCAAGAGGGTCGGCCCCTCTGCCGCGGTCTTCTCAGCCTCGATTTTGGGCTTCCAGCGCGACGCCCGGCGATGCGCCTGCGCGACCTGGGTGGCGGTCAGATGCGCGGCGGTACGCTTGTAGCCCGATCGGGCGTCCTGGCCACGGGCACCGGGCTGCCCCTCCGCCGCCAGGAGAAACCAGGCGCACGCCTTGACCGCGTCCTTGGACGCGCCCGGGCCTTCGACATAGATTTCGGCCAGCCGGCTCTGCGCCCGCGGCAGGCCCTGATTCGCCGCGCGCAACAGCCACCGGATGGCGTCGATCCGCCTGTTCTCGACGGTATAGCCGGGCTCACCATCCCGATTGCCATAGACGATGCCGAGATTGAACTGGGCCACGGCATCGCCGAGCTCGGCGTCCCGCTGCAGCCGCCTGATGCTGTCGATCTTCAATGGTGATCTCCTTGTGCCGGCATTCCGGCGACCGGAACGCCGGAAGGGCCGAGCGGAACGACGACCGTTATCCCGGTCGCGCCAAATACCGGACGCGATTCCTTGCATTATGAGCCTTGATATGGTGTCGGCCGATCACTATTACGACCTAAAACGTCGCAACTCAGCCGGCAGATATATTTATAGTCTCATTTCAATCTCTATGTGATTGAAATATATTGCCGATTCAGAAATGATATCGAAGCTTGATTTTTTACGAAATCATGGGCGTATTTTCTATGGATCTCGACGGATTTGGTTCATAATTACTCTAGAAATTCCGGATATAAAGCTTCGGCTTCGAGCCATCGGGCGCGACATAGATCCGGATTCTATCATCTGAATTGAAATTCGGCCGCCCGCGGATATCGCGGGCGACCGGGTCAACGCTTGCGAACGAGGAATTCATGGCCAAGGGACAGAAGCGCAGCAGTCGGGAAGTCCGCAAGCCCAAGCAGGCGGCGAAGCCGGTGGTCCACGGCGCGGCCGTGAGCCTGCTGAGCCGGGTGGCGGCCCCGGGTGCCGGCACCGGCACCGGCAAGAAGAAGAGTTGAGCCCAGGCGCATCGACCGTCCTGTTCCGGACCGCCTTCCCGTCGCCGCGGCGGCAACAGGCAGGCGGTTTTCCGATGGAGGCGCTGCCATGACCCAGCCGATCCGTGTGGCCTTCATCGGCAATTCGCTCCCGCGCCGATGCGGCATCGCGACCTTCACGACCGATCTGCAGCAGGCGGTCGCGGCGTCGGACGCGGTGGCCGACACCTGCATCGCGGCGATGACCGACCCCGGCCGCGCCTATGACTACCCGGCTGCCGTCCGCATCGAGATTGCCGACGACCGGATCGACGACTACGTCCGGGCGGCCGAAATCCTCAATGCCGGCCAGTTCGACATCGTCTCGCTGCAGCATGAGTTCGGCATCTTCGGCGGCGAGGCCGGCGGCCATGTCATGGCGCTGCTGTCGCGCCTGACCATGCCGGTCGTCACCACGCTCCATACCGTCCTGGCCGAGCCGACGGCGGCGCAGCGCGACGTGCTGGGCCGGATCATCGGCGCGTCGGCGCGGGTCGTCGTCATGGCCAGCAAGGGCCGCGACCTGCTGCGCACGGTCTATGGTGTGCCGGCGGACAAGATCGACGTCATCCTGCACGGCATTCCCGACGCCGCCTTCACCGAGCCCACCGCGGCCAAGGCCAGGCTGGGCTTCGCCGGACGGCCGGTGATCCTGACCTTCGGCCTCCTGTCCCCCAACAAGGGCATCGAGGTCGTGATCGATGCCATGCCGGACATCCTGCGGAGCCGGCCCGACACGATGTATGTCGTGCTCGGCGCGACGCACCCCAACCTGGTCCGCGACCAGGGCGAGGCCTACCGCGAAAGCCTGGCGGCCCGGGCGCGGGATCGCGGGGTCGAAGAGCATGTCGTGCTGCTCGACCAGTTCGTCGACCTGGCCACGCTGCTTGAGTTCATCTCGATGTGCGACGTTTATGTCACGCCCTATCTCGACGAGGCGCAGATGACGTCGGGGACCCTGGCCTACAGCTTCGGCCTCGGCAAGGCGGTGGTCTCGACGCCCTATTGGCACGCCAAGGAGTTGCTGGCCGACGGGCGCGGCATCCTGGTTCCATTCGGCGACGCCTCGGCCACCGGGGCCGCGGTCGCGGGGCTGTTGACCGACGATATCCGGCGCGAGGCGATGCGCCGGCGCGCCTATGCCAGCAGCCGGTCGATGACCTGGGCGCGCACGGCGGAGCAATACCGGGACGTCTTCGAGCGTGCGCGGCGCGGACATCGGTTCCGGGTGGTCGAGCGGCGCGACCCGCGCATGCCGATGAATCCCGGCTTCGCGCCGCCGTCGACGCAGCTCGGCCATTTCCTGTCGATGTGCGACGACACCGGGCTGTTCCAGCATGCGGTGCATTCGGTGCCCGACCGGTCCCATGGCTACTGCGTCGACGACAATGCCCGCGCGCTGCTGGTGGCCTGTGCCCTCAACCATGCCCCCGAGGCGCGTCTGCCGGAGATCCTGACCGCCCGGCTGGCGGCCTTCGTCCAGCATGCCTGGAATCCCGGCACGCGGCGGTTCCGCAACTTCATGGGCTTCGACCGGCGCTGGCTCGAGGAGAGCGGTTCGGAGGACAGCCACGGCCGGACGCTCTGGGCCCTGGGCGAATGCGCCCGCAGCGACGCCAGCGCGTCGCGGCGGCGCTGGGCCGCCGCGCTGTTCGCCGAAGCGCTGCCGGCGGCCGAGACCTTCGGCTCGCCCCGCGCCTGGGCCTTCACCCTGCTCGGGCTCGACGCCTACTGCGCCGTGACCGCCGAGGATACCCTCGCCGAACGCATCCGGCATGGCCTGGCCGCAAGGCTGATGGCGATCCTCGCTGCCGTCGAGACCCAGGGCTGGACTTGGTTCGAGGACGGCTTGGCCTACGACAATGCCAGGCTGCCGCAGGCCCTGATCGTCACCGGAATGGCGGTCCGGTCGGCGGAGTTCGTCGATGCCGGCCTGCGGACCCTGCACTGGCTGATGGCGCTGCAGACGACGCCGGCGGGCATGTTCCGGCCGGTCGGGTCGAGCAGCTTCGGCGACAAGCGGATGGCGCCGCAGCCCTTCGATCAGCAGCCTCTCGAGGTCACGGCGACGGTCTCGGCCTGCCTGGCGGCGTGGCGCGTGGAGGGTGACCCGGAATGGCGGGCCGACGCGGTGCACGCCTTCGCTTGGTTCTTCGGCGACAACGACCTGTCGCTGCCCCTGGTCGACCCGGAGACCGGCGGCTGTCGCGACGGCCTGCATCCCGACCGGGTGAACGAGAACCAGGGCGGTGAATCGGTCGTCTCCTATCTGCTCAGCCAGTTGGAGATGCGCCAGATCGCGCATGTCGTGGACGGCCGGGCGAAATTCGTGCCGCGCCTGGCCGAGACGTGAGTGCGTGACCTTCCCTGATCAGCCCGAGGACACCTTGTCGCAAATCACCTTCCTGAACCGGCAGGCTTTGTATCTGCGCCCGGATCCCGCTCGCGTGGTCGTGCGCCCGTTCAAGCCGGCTACCGAGCCGCGGGACCTCAATCCCAAAGATAAGTCCCGCGCCAACCACATCGTCGACCGGGTGCTGGCGCTCGATCCCGAGGCGGCCGCCGGCCAGCTGGCCGAAGTGCTCGCGAACTTCGAAGGCCGCCACCGCCGCCTGCTGCAGAGGTTCGAGGCCCGGGCGGACGACATGGAGGATGCCTTTTCGATCCATGTCCTGTTCACCGAGACGCAGCGCAGGCTGGTCGGTGCTTACTTCCTGCTCGAATATGCCTTCGAGGCGGCGGCGCTGTTCAATCCCAGCATCGTGCCTCATCCCGACCAATCCGGTGCGCCGGAAGGCGGACGCCGGTTCATCCTCAGCCTCCGCGCCGTCGGTGAGGGGCATATCTCGTCGCTGACATTCCGATCGGGCTCGATCACGGCCGACGGCAGGCTGACCATCGACCCGTCGGCCCGGCTCGCCTCCGTTCCCGGAGTGGAGCGGCGGACCCCCGGTCCGTATGGCGACGAGGTCGAGCTGGTCTTCTTGCCGGACGAGGACATTAGCGAGCGGGTGATCTTTCCGGTCACGGACTCCCAGGCCCGCGGTATCGAGGATGCCCGTTTCGTTGAATTCGACGAGGGCGGCCGGACGATCTTCCGCGCCACCTACACCGCCTATAGCGGCCTGGGGATCCGGTCCGAGATGATCGAGACCTCCGACTTCGTCTCGTTCCGGATGTTCCCGCTGCGCGGGGATGCCTCCGGCAACAAGGGCATGGCCCTGTTTCCCCGCCGGCTCGGCGGCCGCTACGCCATGATCGGCCGGCAGGACAACGAGAATCTCTATCTGATCTATTCGGACGACATGCATGTCTGGAACGGTGGCCAGTTGATCCTGAGGCCCCGGTTCCCGTGGGAGTTCGTGCAGATTGGCAATTGCGGATCGCCGATCGAGCTCGACGAAGGCTGGCTGCTGCTGACCCATGGCGTGGGCCCGGTCCGGCGATATTCGATCGGGGCGGTCCTCCTCGACAAGGACGACCCTTCCAGGGTCCTCGCCCGGTCGAGCGAGCCGCTGGTCCGGCCCGAGCCGTCGGAACGCGAAGGCTACGTCCCCAACGTCGTCTACACCTGCGGCGCGATGCGGCACGGCGGCCAGATCATCCTGCCCTATGCGGTGTCCGACACCTTCTCCACCCTCGCGACGATCGAGATCGCAGCGCTGCTGCGAGCGATGGAGGGCTGACCGCCGCTCCAGCCGCCACCGGCCCCGCAGGACAGACATGGAGGCGCATGACGCAGATGGAGATCAGGCCGACGATATCGGTGTGGGACGAGGACCGGTGGCTCCGCATCGACACCGGCACCAAGCTGCTCGACCTGCTGCGGGTCCTGGCCGGCGAGCTGCCTGAGCCCGGCTTCGTCATGCCGCATGATGGGGCCGGACTCGACCCGTCGACGATCGCGCATCGCCGGTTTCAGGAGCTGGTTCGGCTGGTCGAGCGGGAGGGCGAGGCCGGAACGGAGCAACTCAGCCGGGCCGCGGCGACCTCCGCCGGGGATCTGATCAGCGCCTACCGTCGGGTGTTCATCGGCATCCTGCCCTGACGCCACCCCGGTACCCCTGGGGCGGGACGGAGATTGCGCTCAGCCCAGAAGTCGTTCCTCCGCGCCAGCTTCAGGCGGCGGTGAACCAAGTGGATGCAGGAAATACTCGTTGGTGCCCATGGTCATCAAAAGCGTGTGAGCATCCTGGACGTGGCGGCCCGCGACACGGCGTTCGAAGGGGCCGGGCTCAGCCTCGGATCGGCTGACAAGCTCGGCGGCTGGGGCGTCTGCGTCGGGGTGACGATAGATCTCGATGGTCGCGGCGCAGGGCGACAGGACCGTTGCCTGCACGAGAAGGTCCAAGCCGTCCTCCTTTACCCGGAAGTTCATGGCGTGCCGCGGCAGCCGCGGATCGTGATCGAGCGCCGAGAGGATCTGCCTGACCGCCACCGGGGCGATGGCGTCGATCCATCGGATGTCGCGATTCCGCAGGGTAAAGTCACGCGTCAGCCGCTCGCTCAGCGGCCCGACGATGCCGCGCCCGAAGACGACCAGGTCGAAATCGGCGGCATCGAACTGTCGGGCGGCTCCGTCAGGATCGGCCGACCCCTGGACTGGGATGCCAAGCGCGAGAAGCGGCGCCACCACACTCTGGTTGACCGCCGGCGATCGACCGAGAACCAGGACGCGCTGCGAGGGCCGGGGGGAAAGGTAGATCATCTCATCCGTCCTTTCGTGAAGCCGGAATCCAGGATGGCCGAACCGATGCCCACGGGAGTCTGCATCCCGAACGAATTCTTTCGAGAATCATGGATCTGTCAGTTGGATCATCACACTTGCGCAATTCAAAAAAATAAAACGGCCTCAGAGCACAAGACTGGAACAGGGTGTTGTTTTGCTCTGTTATCCATCCGCCATGAAACATTCCCCGATGTCCAAAAACAGCCTGCTCGGTGATCGAGAAAGGTTCGAATGCGCCGCCCATATGACTCGGACGATGCTCGACCAGGTCCTCGCCGAGAGAATGTCGCCAGTGGAGCTGGCGACGTGGCTGCGGCAGCTGATGATGCATTCGGAGGACCCGATGTCCGACAACGAGAAGAGCGCAATCGCCTGCACGCTGGCCGTCGCTCTGCTCGGCGATGCCGGCCCCGAATTCAACCCGTCCCGATTGATGGATCTGGTGGACGCCTCGGACCAGGCGATCGCAATTGGACGTCTGGTCTGAGGGCTGCGCGGCGGGGCGTTCCCGTGTGGTGTCGCAGATGGATTCGGGCCCGGGCCAATCGGGACCGTATTGTTCCAACCGGAATCCGAAGCTCCGCCGCAGCTTCCTCGTAGGAGGCACCCCAGACCGCCACCATGTCGAGGATCTCTCGATGGTCCTTCGAGAGATCCTGCCAGCGGGCCGCAACCTCCGTCACTTCGACCGTCTGCATTTGCGTTGCCGGCGTGCTGGCATCCCAGTCGTCGATCGGTATCGTCTTGGCCCGGTTGTGCTTGTTGTCTATGAAATGTGAGAGGTGGAGCCGGCGCATCATCACGACGAGCCAAGCCATCATATTGGTGCCCGGCTGCCAGAGGTGGAGCTTGCGGACCGCGCGGAACAGCGTGTCCTGAACGAGATCGTCTGCATCGGCGGGGTTCCGCGTCAGGAAGATCGCGAGCCGGCGAAGGTCCCGGATGCAGGGGACCACGGTCGCGAGAAATTGTCGCTCTGTCGCGGCAGTGATGGTCGGCATTGAGAAGCATCCTTCAGTCGTGGCCGCCACCAGGATGATCGGCACGTCGGTGCCGAGGCTCATGGCTTGACTCTTAGATCCTGCCCATGCCGCCCAAGCCACCAACAAGCCAAAGCACCACGAGAACGAGAACAATCAACCCGAAGACGCCGCCGAGCCCCGCCCCGCCGTAGCGGCCGTGAGCGTAGTAGCCGCCGCCACCGAACAGCAGAATCAGCAGGATGACGATCAGAATCGTGCCCATAGTCATTACCTCTTTAGACGACGTTCGACGTGCGGGAGACGGGGCGCCGCTACATCCTCAGCGCATTCCTGATCGCATCCTTGACGCGTCCGACAGCGTTCTGGATCTTGCCTTCGGCCTTGTCCGCCCTGCCGCGGGCCTCCAACTCGGCGTCGCCCGTCGCCTCGCCAATGGTTTCCTTGATCGAGCCCTTGATCTCCTTCGCCGAGCCAGCGATCCGATCCTTGTCCATGACAGCGTTCTCCAAGCGGGGCCGTAGCCACCCGTCGCAAGGCTTCGAAATTTCATGCCTCCGACATTTCCGAGCGTAACGGGACGGCGGCGGCGGTGGCAGGCTCGGAATGTACTCACGCCGCGCCGCCTCCATCGGCCAGGCGCGTCAACAGTCGCAGTTGCTCTTGCTGAGCGCGCAGCAATTCCTCGAGATGCTGCGAGCGGATCCGATCCAGCTTCTCGTGAAGCTCCATGATTTCGACCTCGGCCTTCAGGTTGATCTCATAATCGAGACTTGCGGCGACGCGGTCTCGCGCCGCCTGGCGGTTCTGCGACATCATGATGATCGGCGCCTGCAGCGCGGCCAGCATCGAGAGCAGGAGGTTTAGGAAGATATAGGGGTAGGGATCGAACGCCTCGACAAACCCAGCCAGAATCGCGCTGTTGAACAGAGCCCAGGCGGCCAGCGTTGTGAGAAACAGCGTGATGAACACCCATGAGCCGCCGAAGGTCGCAACGCGATCAGCGAGCCGGTCGCCGAAAGTGCGCTTCTCCTCAAAGGCGTGATTGACGTTTCGGCTGACCTGGGTGCGCTGGGCGACACCGGCGATCACCCGGCACTCCCGCTCCGAGAGTTTATCGAAACCGGTGGCGAGCAGCTGTTCGGCCAGCTGGCGTACCTGCGGGCTCATGCCACCCACCTGAGCGAGTGGCCCGTCCGACGAAGGGGATGGTTTCATGCGCTTGCCGGGGTTCGACGCTGCACCCGAATTGGCCGGATGACCTGTGCCCCGCCGGCACTGGAATGGCCCGGCGGCAGGATTCAGGTGGGGACGACACAAGTCGACTTGCAAGCAATTGCGAGCGACTGAGTATTTTCCGAAGGTCCGCGGGCTGTTCGTCGTCGCCCTGCGAATGCAACAGCCCTGCCGATTTGTCGCCGCGCGATCGAGGCTGGAAATCCAGATCAGGCGAGCGGTTCGTCGGCGCCGGTCCAGGCAGCGGCCAGCGCCAGCCGGGCCAGCGCCGGAAGGGACTTCGACCCGGTCTTCTTCATGATCGCGGCGCGGTGGTTCTCGACCGTGCGCTGGCTGATGCCGAGATCCGCGGCGATGTTCTTGCTGGGCTGGCCGGCGAGGACCAGCTCCATGATCTGGCGCTGGCGCGCGCTCAGCCCCGCGACATGGGTGGCCGCCGTCTCCCGCCAGGCGGTCACCTTGTTCGCATCGCGCGATTGCTCGAGCGCACGCTCGACGCCGGCGAGCAGCTCGACGCGGCCAACCGGCTTCTCGATGAAGTCCGACGCACCGGCCTTCATGGCCTGGACCGCCATCGGCACGTCGCTGTTGCCGGTGATCATGATGGCCGGCAGCCGATGGCCGGCATCCTTCAGCCACTGCAGCAGTTCGAGCCCGTTCATTCCGGGCAGATAGGCATCGACCAGGAGGCAGGCTGCACGGCCCGGGTGATAGGCCTCGAGGAAGGCCTCGCAAGACGCGTAGTCCTCGACGATCCAGCCGTTCTCCTCGAGCACGCCGCGAACCCCGTCCCGCACATGGCTGTCGTCATCGACGATGAAGATGACCGGTTCGCCCGGGTCGCCGGTCCCTTCGGCAGGGCTTTCGGCGTGCGGATGCGCCGAGGACGGCGCCGTCGCCAGCAGGCGCTGGATCGCTTGCGCCAACTCCTTCAGCTTCACCGGCTTGTTGAGCTGCACGCAGTCCTGGCGGGCGATGTCGCGCAAGGTGCTGGTCGAGATGTCACCGGTCAGGATGATGACCGGGACCTGGCGGCGAAGCCTGTCCCGCAGCTTCGCGGTGACCTGGAGCCCATCCATGCCGCCCGGCAGGTTGTAGTCCGCGAGGATGAGGTCGGGTCGGATCATCCCCCGCGCCACCAGCTCCAGGGCCGCGGCGCCGTCTGGTGCCGCCGTGGCGCGGTGCCCCTCGTCCTTCAGGAGTAGCTCGAGGAGCTCACGCACCTCGGAATCGTCCTCGACCACCAGGATCGCGCCGGTTCGGTGGACGCTTTCCGCGATCCGGTCATCGCTGCCGTGCCGCTGCGGCTCGCGCGACGGTTCCGTCTCGCTTTGCGGCAGCATGATTTCGACGGCGAAGACCGACCCCTTGCCCAGCTGGGAGCGAACGCGCACCCGATGACCCAGCAGGTCCCCCAGGCGCTGCACGATGGAAAGTCCGAGGCCGAGGCCACGGCTTCGTTCGCGCGCGGCATTGTCGAGCTGATGGTACTCCTCGAAGATCGCCTGCAGTTCACCGGCCGGAATCCCGACCCCGGTGTCCCAGATCTCGATGCTCAGCATCCCTTCGCGCCGACGGCAGCCGAGCAGCACCTTGCCCTGCTTGGTGTATTTCAGCGCATTCGACAGCAGGTTGCGGATCATCTGCTCCAGCAGACGTGGATCGCTGTGGATCGAAAGGCCGCACGGGACCACGCGCAAGGCGAGCCTCTGGGCCTGCGCGTGATAGGTGAACTCGTCCCTCAGCCGTTCCAGCAGATCGTTGACCGGAAATTGGACCTTCTCCGCGCGGACGGTTCCGGCCTCGATCTGGTTGATGTCGAGCAGCGCGTTCAGCATGCCGGTCATGGCACCCAGCGTCTCGTCGAGCCGAGCGACCAGCTTCCGCCCCCTCTCCCCCTCGACGCTCTTTGCCAGCAGCCCCTGCAGCAGGGCCAGCGTCTGCAACGGCTGGCGGAGGTCGTGGCTGGCGGCGGCGAGAAAGCGCGACTTCGCCGCGGTTGCCAGCTCCGCCTGCCGTCTGGCCGCTTCCAGCGCGTCCGCCGTGTGGCGGCGCTCGGTGATGTCGGCGAAGGTGATGACGACGCCCTCGACCCCGTTGTCCTGGGTGCGATAGGGCAGGATGCGCCGGACATACCAGGCGCCGCTCTGCGCTTCGATCTCCCGTTCGATCGGCGCGAGGGTCTGCAGCA
Source organism: Inquilinus sp. YAF38 (assembly GCF_052113205.1). Taxonomy (NCBI): domain Bacteria; kingdom Pseudomonadati; phylum Pseudomonadota; class Alphaproteobacteria; order Rhodospirillales; family Rhodospirillaceae; genus Inquilinus; species Inquilinus sp. YAF38. The sequence goes on from NZ_JBFRCU010000004.1 coordinate 124,335, forward strand.
CCGCCCTGGCATCGGTCAGAAGGGCGCCATCGGCCGCCAGCGAGTGGAGGTCCGCGAGCGGTCGGCCGACATCGCCGGGGATGACGTTGAACAGCGATCTGGTGGCGGGCGTGAAGAAGCGGATGTTGAGGCTGGTGTCGAGGAAGAGCGTCGCGACATCGGTGCTGTACAGCACGTTCTGCAGGTCGTTGGAGGTCGTGCGCTGCCGTTCCAGCGTTTCCTGAAGCTGGCTGTTCAGGGCGGTCAGCTCCTCGTTCAGCGACTGCAGCTCCTCCTTCGAGGTGATCAGCTCCTCGTTCGTCGACTGGTATTCCTCGTTGACGGACAGGGCTTCTTCGTTGATCGCCTTCTGCTCCTCGGTCGAGATCTCGAGGTTGCGGATGGCGCCCTGCAGCTCCGCCCTCGTGGCCTCAAGCTCCTGCTCGAGCTCGGCGAACCGCGGACCGCGTCCTGGGGAGGTCGGGCGACCTGCTCCGCGCTCCGGCTCCGGCTCGTCGATGAAGCAGATCAGCAGCAGTTCCTCGCCCTCGCTCTGGACCGGCTGCACGGCGATGCTGAACGCAGCCGGATGGCCATTGTGATCGGCCCGGCCGCCGCCGACGACAATGCGCGCATTCTCGTGACCGGCCCGTTGGATCGCCGCGCGGAGCTTGGTGCGCATGCCTTCCCGCGCCATCGCCAGCAGGTCGTGCGTCGGGTGGCCCGGCGCCACGCGCAGATAGCGGTCCGTCGGCCCCAGGGAATACAGGCATTCATGCTTGCGGTTGATCAGGACCGCCGCCGGCGCATACGCCTCCATCACCAGCCGCCGGCACAACTCGGCCAGAACGGCTTGGCGTGAGGGCGTCGGGCCTTGTCCCGGGCGTGCCGGGACCCGGACGCTGTCACCGGCACCCGCCGACAATCCGAGATCGCCCGGCCGGCTGCGGCCGATGTGGCGATACAGCCGCTCCGGCTTGGAGATCACGTCGAAGCGGCCGTCGGGGTTCCCGATCGTCTCCGAACTGCCGAGCAGCAGGATGCCGTCCTCGCGCAGCGCGAAATGAAACAGCGAGACCACCTTCTCCTGGGCCTCGGGGCGCAGATAGATCAGCAGGTTCCGGCAGGACACCAGGTCGATGCGCGAGAAGGGCGGGTCGGCCAGCACGTCCTGGACTGTGAAGACCACTGCCGCGCGCAGCTCCGGCGACACCCGGTAACCGTGATCCTCTTTCGAGAAGAAGCGGGCGAGACGGGCCGGCGACACCTCCGACCCGATCGTCTCCGGGTACAACCCCTCGCGAGCCCTGGCGATGGCATCCGGATCGACATCGGAGGCGAAGACCTGCAGTTTGAGGCCGGGCCTCGTCGCCGTGATCTCTTCGCGGAACAGCATGGCGAGGGAATAGGTCTCCTCGCCGGTGCTGCACCCGGCGATCCAGATGCGCAGCGGGTGGTCGGGTGAGTGTTTGCGGACCAGGTCGGGAACGATCTCCTTCGCGAGACGATCGAACACCTTCGGGTCCCGGAAGAAGCTGGTGACGTTGATCAGCAGGTCCCTGGCCAGGAGGTCGAGCTCGCGGGGATCGCTTTGCAGGATCTCGAGATACCGGCCCATGTCGGCGGTCCCGATCGACGCCATCGCCATGCGCCGCTCGATCCGGCGCTGCAGCGTCCCCGGCTTGTACAGCGTGAAATCATGGGCGGTCCTGGACCGCAGAAGATCGATGATCAGGGGCAGCCGGATCTGCGCAGCATCCTGCGGTGCCGACCCGTCCGGCCCGGGAATGCCCTTCATCCTTCGGTCATGTTTCGCGAGCGCATCGGGAATCCTGGCCAAGGGAAGCACAAGATCGACCGCCCCGGTCGCGATCGCGCTCCGTGGCATGCCGTCATAGCCGGCCTCGTCGGGGTCCTGCGCGATGACGAGCCCGGACATCTCCTTCACCGACTTCAGCCCGAGGCTGCCGTCGGCCCCGGTTCCTGAAAGGATCACGCAGACCGCCCGCGAACCGTAGGCTTGCGCCATCGAGTGCAGCAGAAAGTCGAACGGCAATCGCGCGCCGTGACGCGCCTGGGGTTGCGAGAGGTGCAGGGCGCCGTTGCCCACCGACAGGTAGGTCCCGGGTGGGATGACATAGAGGTGCTCGCGCTCGATCGGCATCCCGTCCACGGCCTGCCGCACGGTCATCGCCGTGTGGCCGGCCAGCAGCACCACCATCATGCTTTCATGGGTCGGATCGAGATGCTGGACCAGGATGAAGGCCATGCCGGTCTTGGCGGGCAGGCCGTCCACCAGCTTCCTGCAGGCCTCAAGGCCACCCGCCGAGGCGCCGATTCCGACGACCGGAAAATCCCCGGATGGCGTTGGCGAGGCGCGCCGGGCCGATCGCGGCCGGGCCGCTCCGGCCCGCTGCGGACGGCTTCCCGGCATGGTGCATGGGCCTCACGGGATTGCCTCCCATTGGGAGGACCATCCCGATGCTATCACAGCCGCATTGTGGCGGCGACCTGCGGGTAGGAGTGGCGGCCCATACGTCAAGGGCGCGGCAACGGAAGTGGGTCTGCGTAGTTTCCGAGCCTGCCCTCGGTGATCTGGCGCCGGCTATGGTTGGAAATCTGGGCGAACCGAGAGAGTGCCGGAGGCGATGTGAACCAAATGGCAGCGCTCCGCGTCCTGCTCGTGGAAGACGAACCCGTCATCGCCATGCTGCTGGCCGAAGTGCTCGGCGGAATGGGCTATGAGGTCTGCGCGATCGAGGCCACGGAGGCGGATGCGGTGGCGGCCGCCATGCGGTGCAGGCCGGACCTGATGATCGTCGATGCACGACTGGGCGCCGGCAGCGGTGTCGCGGCCGTCGAGACAATCCTCCGGGCCGGGCCTGTTCCGCACGTGTTCGTCAGCGGCGATGCGTCAAGTGTTCAGGCGCTCAAGCCGGATGCGGTGGTGATGCAGAAGCCTTTTCGTGAGGCTGACCTGGCCCGCGCCATTCAACGCGCGCTCGATGCCGCACCTGTCCCTTGAGGGGCCAGCCGCGCGAAATTCGTGCCGCGCCTCGCCTAGATCACAGTGAGGCACAGATGAAGTGGACGTGTCTGGCTTTTATTGGAATTCTCGCTCTGATTCCAGTTGTTGTGTATTCTCAGTCTTATGAGACGACCGAGTATGTCGGCCAAATCACGGAAGACGCGGGAGGACAATCTGTAACGTTGGCGATAAGAGAGCAGCGCGACGAGGATGACTCTGTCAATTTCCGTTGCATGGCTCCTGATTTGTCGATGATCGTATTCTTCAAATTCGGTCGCGCTGACAGCAGTCGTGGCACTATATCGGCGCCGATTGGATATCTTACAATCAATCAAATCCGCGAAGGCGTCGCTCTTACAGCCGAAGATGGCTCCAGTGCCACTATCCTATCGCCCAGGCATTCCAAGAAACTGTTCGAGTCCGCGAAGATCGGCAGACCTTTCAAGTTGGAGCGGCATGATGGGGCGGCGCAGGAATACCGGCTCGGCGCATTCTCCAGTGCCTTCCGCGAGCTCGAAGCCCAGTGCGGAGGTCTTGCGAACTGACTCGTCGGCATATCCTCAGCAACCAGCCTTCCGATGTGCGGCGTGGAACCCGTTGCAGGGTCTTGGTCGCCGAGGGCCGGGATCCCCGCATAGATCCGTGCAATGAGCACATCGGCGGATTTTCAGTTCCGCTGAGACACCGTATGTCTTCCCGCGGTGCGGACAGCGGTGATCATCTCACACGATCATCCGCTTCCGCTCCGCGGTGAGCTCAGTACGCCTGCGCCGGCACAACAACCGTGCGTTGCGGCGCCGTGACGTAGGTCGTCGTTCCGGGCTGGGTGGTGATCACAGTGGGCGGTGCCATTACCGCGACAGGTGTTGGCGTCGGTCGCGCGTTGTTGACGGTGCATCCGGCAACGACAAGCAGTGCTGGTGCGATCAACGCGATAATCTTCATGGTGCCGCGCATTGGGGCATCTCCGTGTAGCTACGGGGTGACATCACTCCGTGGCCCATGGCAAATAGGGAAATATAAATTCTTGTTCCCAAGAAAATTTTGGCCAGATACTTCGACCGGTTGTTTCTGGATTTTGTACGCAATTCGCGATGTCAGCTGCCGCGTCGGCGGGATGATCTCGGCGCCGGTGTTTCAGTTGCCAGCGGATCTTGGAACGGCGGAGCGCGCATTCGAACGCCGCGTCCGCAGTTCGCGAAACGATATCAGCCGTCCCTGCCTTTCGTCCCAAAGGGCAAGCGTCGCGCATCGAAAGCTCTGAACGAACGTCAGTCGCCCGACGCCCGCCAGTTCGGGGTGATCATCCAGGACCTGGCGCAAACGATAGAACGGGATCCGGCTGCACAGATGATGCACATGATGCACGCCGATGTTCCCCGTGAACCAGGCGAGGGCACGGGGCAGCTCATAGTGCGAACTTCCATGAAGGGCGGCTTCATGGAAGTTCCAGTCTTCTTCATGCGCCCATCGCGTGTCCTCGAACTGATGCTGCACGTAGAAGAACCACACCGCGATCGAGGCGGCGATCAGCACCACCGGGCCTTGCACCAGGAGGAATGGCCCGACCCCGACCAGGCACACCATCAACAGGACGACGGCCGCGATGGACGCGTTCGTTCCCATGGTGCTGGCCCAGGGCTGTCCGCCGGCCCGAAAGAGACCAAAGGGAAGGCGGTGGTGCAGCAGGAACAGGTATGCCGGACTGATGCCGAACATCACGATCGGATGGCGATAGACGATGTAGGCAAGGCGGCCGGCAGCGCCGAGCGCGAGGTATTCACTCACCGTCTTCGTGTCGATATCGCCGACGCCACGATGGTCGAGGTTGCCGACCGCCGCGTGATGCGTCGCATGGTTGCGGCGCCAGACGCCATAGGGCGTCAACGTGAAGACGCCGATGACCCGGCCCACCCAATCATTGGTGACGCGTCGACGGAAGAAGGCGCCATGCCCGCAGTCGTGCTGAATCATGAAAAGGCGCATCAGGAAGGCCGCGGTCGGCACCGCGAGCAGCAATGACAGCCAATAACCGATGCCGAGCGCGGCCCACATGAGGGCCCAAAGCACCGCGAACGGCACCGCCGTGATCACCAGTTCAAATGCGCCGCGCGCGGCTTTCGTTTCACGGTATCGGCTCAGCGCCTGGAGGCCGGCCTTGGCGTTCCCGACAGGGAAGGTCATGTCTTTTGTCATCCGTCATCGACGCTCGCTGAGAGCTTCACCGTCGCGCGATCGAGCAGGCCATCCGCGCGCGCCTGGCCGTTCGATCTTGCAACCCTACTCATCGCGGGGTGAATGAGGGCAGACTCGGAAATCACTCAGGACTCGACCCGTCGACGATCGCGCATCGCCGATTCAGGAGCTGGTGCGGCTGGTCGAGCGGGAGCGTGAATCCGGAGCGGAGCAACTCAGCCGGGCCGCGGCGACCTCCGCCGGAGATCTGATCGACGCCTACCCGCCGGGTGTTCATCGGCATCCTGCCCTGACGCCGCTGCGATGCCGTCGCCCGTGACCGGCGCTGCTGCCGGTCACGGGCTGGCGGATCAGTAGCCCATGCCGCCGGCATCCGGCGCCGCCGGGCCGCCCGTATCCGGCACCGCGGCCACCATCGCTTCGGTGGTGATCAGCAGGCCGGCGATCGAGGCGGCGTTCTGCAGCGCCACCCGCACCACCTTGGCCGGGTCGAGGATGCCCGCCTTGATCATGGCGGTGTACTCGCCCTTCTGGGCGTCATAGCCCCAATTGTGGTCCTTGCTGTCGAGCAGCTTGCCGACCACTACCGACCCGTCGCTGCCGGAGTTCTCGACGATCTGCCGCACCGGCGCCTGGAGGGCGCGGCGGACGATGTCGATGCCGACCTTCTGGTCGGTGTTCTCGGGCTTCAGCTTGTCGATGACGCGGCTGGCATAGAGCAGGGTGACGCCGCCGCCGGCGACGATGCCCTCCGCGACCGCGGCGCGGGTGGCGTGCATCGCGTCGTCGACGCGATCCTTGCGCTCCTTGACCTCGATCTCGCTGGCGCCGCCGACGCGGATGATGGCGACACCGCCGGCCAGCTTGGCCAGGCGCTCCTGCAGCTTCTCGCGGTCGTAGTCCGAGGTGGTCTCCTCGATCTGCGCCCGGATCTGGTTGGTGCGGCCCTCGATGTCCTTCTTGGCGCCGGCACCGTCGACGACCGTCGTCTCCTCCTTCGAGATGACGACCTTCTTGGCCCGGCCGAGCATGTCGAGGGTGACGTTCTCGAGCTTGATGCCGAGATCCTCGGAGATGACCTGGCCGCCGGTCAGGATGGCCAGGTCCTCGAGCATCGCCTTGCGCCGGTCGCCGAAGCCCGGGGCCTTGACCGCCGCGACCTTCAGCCCGCCGCGCAGCTTGTTGACCACCAGGGTGGCCAGCGCCTCACCGTCGACATCCTCGGCGACGATCAGCAGCGGCTGGCCGGCCTGGACCACGGCCTCGAGCAGCGGCAGGAAGGACTGCAGGTTCGGCAGCTTCTTCTCGTGCAGCAGGATGTAGGGGTTCTCCAGCTCCGCGATCATCTTCTCGGCATTGGTGACGAAATAGGGTGAGATGTAGCCGCGGTCGAACTGCATGCCCTCGACGATGTCGAGCTCGGTCTCGAAGCTCTTGGCCTCCTCGACCGTGATCACGCCCTCATTGCCGACCTTCTTCATCGCCTTGGCGATCATGGTGCCGATCTCGCGCTCGCCATTGGCCGAGATGGTGCCGACCTGGGCGATCTCGTCGTTGGTCGAGATTTTTTGGGCCCGTTTGCCGATCTCCTCGACCACGGCGGCGACCGCCAGGTCGATGCCGCGCTTGACGTCCATCGGGTTCAGCCCGGCGCCGATCGCCTTGGCGCCCTCCCTGACGATGGCGTGGGCCAGGACGATGGCGGTGGTGGTGCCGTCGCCGGCCAGGTCGGCGGTCTTGGTCGCGACCTCGCGCACCATCTGGGCGCCCATGTTCTCGAACTTGTCGGACAGCTCGATCTCCTTGGCCACCGTCACCCCGTCCTTGGTGATGCGCGGCGAGCCCCAGGATTTGTCGAGCACGACGTTGCGCCCCTTGGGGCCGAGCGTGACCTTGACGGCGCGGGCGAGGATGTCGATGCCGCGCAGCATGCGGTCGCGGGCATCGCTGCTGAATTTGACGTCTTTGGCTGGCATGGTGCTGGTCCTTGAAAGGGGAGGGGGATGCGGGAGGCGGGCTGGATCAGGCGACGACGCCGATCACGTCGCTCTCCTTCATCACGAGGTAGTCCACTCCCTCGAGCCGGATCTCGGAGCCGGACCATTTGCCGAACAGGATGCGGTCGCCAACGCTGACATCGAGTGTCTGGATCACGCCCTGCGCGTCCCGCGCGCCCAGGCCGACGGCCACCACCTCGCCCTGCTGCGGCTTCTCCTGGGCGGTGTCGGGGATGATGATCCCGCCCGCGGTCTTGGCTTCGGCATCGATGCGGCGGACCACGACCCGGTCGTGCAGCGGGCGGAATTTCATCGGCTGAGTCCTTCGGAAAACCAATTTTTGGAGATAGGCTTGATTCACTATCTCCCTCACAAATGCGCATCGCTGTCCCAACATACAAGGTGAATTCCTTGCTGATCTGAAATAAAGGTCGGCACTGTCTTCTGCGATGAGTGATTCAGATCTTGCCATGATTTTCAACGATTATTGGGTGGAGCGCCCGATTTGGCGGGCTTGTTCCTGGGTTCCGGTGTACTCTGTCGAAAATTCCCGCAGCCGGCGCTCCCACGGGAGGCCAGAAATGTCGTGATGAAGGATTTTAAATTCCCGGTTGGCACCACCGTGCAGGTCTCGCGCAAATCGCTGTCGGGACATGCCGCGGTCGGCGCGTTCAAGGTTCTGGCCCGCTACCCCAGCGAATCTTCCGGCCCGATGTACCGGGTGCGTAGCGTGCTTGGCAGCGAGGAGCGGATGGTGCCGGAGCACGAGCTGTCGAGCTCGGCGCACATGGCCGAGGCGGATGCCGTCTGGAAGTCGCCCAAATCCGGCCGCCGCTGACCGGCGGTCATGGCCGGCCCGGCGTGGCGAATGATATACGACTTGGCTGGGTGCGGGGCTTCTTCTGACTCCGCACCCGGCCGCGCGCGCCTCAGCTGGCGAGCTGCGTGGCGCAGGCCTTGGCGACCTGGGCATCGGCAACCGTCCCTCCGGGCATCGTCGCCCAGCCGGCTTTGACCACCAGGTCGCCACGGCCGTAGGTCGATGCCGCCTTGATCTCCGCCAGCCGTTGCGTCAGCTGCGGGTCGCGCTTCGACTGGTCGACGCAGATCAGCGAAAGCACGGCCACCACGTCGGTTTTGGACCGATCCTGAGCCATGCGCTGGGCCGATGAACCGGTCACCCAGCCACCCCAGCTGAACCCGATGACACCAAGCGCAACGGCGCCGCACACGGCGCCATACAGCGCCGGTTTAAGCCATTCAGGGGTTTTCATGGATTGTGCTTTCATTCGGAGAGAGGCAAATCTCTCTCGTCCGCTAGACTATCACGTCCGAGATCCTGGTCGGGATTTATTTTGTTTGTTTCGGCCGGGCTCCAAATTTTGATATCTACTCCATTTGATCTTCTGGCAGCTTTGTCAGACGGCCAGCAGCATTAATTCTTGTCGTTGATAAAAAGGGGGGAATCCCGATATTCCGGCACTGTCGGCGTATTTTGATCTTGATTTTTGGTGTGCGGATATCACGTGATGCGTCGTAAGAGGTGCGATTTGGACATGCCCGATACCGACGTCTTTCGCCTGCGAAAGTCGAATTTGAACACGTTTCTGTTCGCCGATGTCGGGGCGGAATCCAACGGCATGCCGTTGAGCGTGGTCTCGATGCTTGGCCGCCTGGGCGGCGATCCCTGGGCGACGGCGAACCGGCTGGCCGGGCAGCCGCGCGACGCTGCTGTCCTCGAGCTGGCGGAGATCATCACCGGGACGGCGCGCGCAGAACGGTCGAACGACGAGATCATGGCGATCGCGACGCGTCTGGCCTCGCTGCTGCCGGGCACGGGGTCGACCTCATCCCGCGCTGCCCGGGCCGCTTCGCCCGGAACGCCATCGTCCGCCCCGGGCCGGTGGAGCGGGGGCGCCCTGGCCATGGTGCTGCTCGTCCTGGCTACCGCCGTCCTGCTTCTGCGGATGGCCGGCTTCCTGTGACGCCGGGCTGCCGCGGGCGCGTTTACAAAAAATAATAATTGGACGGATGATCCTCCGCCGGCCCGCTGCGAGAATGCCGCCATGGTGGGATCCAGGAAACCCGTATCCTTCGCCGTGGCGGCGCGGCCGGAACGACAGCCGCATGTGCTGCTTGTCGAGGATGATCTCGAGATCTCCCGCATGCTGCAGGGCGTGCTGTCCGAAGCCGGCTTCGCCGTCTTTGCCGCCACCGGCGCGGCCGCGATGGATTCGGTGCTGGGCCTGGCGCAGATCGACCTCGTCGTGCTCGACCTCATGCTGCCGGGGGAGGACGGGCTCAGCATCTGCCGCCGGCTTCGGGCCGCGTCGGCGATCCCGATCATCATGGTGACGGCCCGCGGCGACGCGGTCGATCGCATCATCGGGCTGGAGATCGGGGCCGACGACTACCTGCCCAAGCCGTTCGATTCCCGTGAGCTGGTGGCGCGCATCCGGGCGCTGCTGCGGCGCGCCCAGGGCGGCAACGGCGGCGGCCGGATGCACCCGCTGCGCTTCGCCGGCTGGCGGATCGACCCGGCGTCGCGGCAGCTGCACGATCCCGACGGGGTCCAGGTCGCCATGACAAGCGTCGAGTTCGACCTGTTGGCGGCGCTGTGCCGGCATTCCGGCCAGACGCTGTCGCGCGACCAGTTGATCGAGCTGACCCACAGCGGCCTGGCCAGCCCGGTCCAGCGCAGCATCGATGTGCATGTCAGCCGGATCCGGCAGAAGATCGAGCCCGACCCCGACAGCCCGCGCTACATCAAGACCGTGCGCCTCGGCGGCTACATGTTCGCCGAGCGGGTCGAGCAGGCCTGATGCGGTTCCTCCTTCGCCTGGCCCCGCGCAGCGTCGTCAGCCAGATCACCGGGATCGTCGCCGTCTCCGTGCTGCTCGGCATCGGGCTGACCAGCGCCATCCTGTTCCTGTTCTTCCGCGAGCCCGACGCGCGGGACGGGGATTCGCTCTCGGCGACGGGGATCGGCAAGGTCATCCAGATCGCCCAGACCGCCGAGACCCCGGAGGAGCTCGACAAGATCCTCGACATCGCGCAGCGGGCCGGCTTCAGTGCCATCCGGGTGCCGCTGGCGGAGTTCACGGCCCGGCCCGCGGATGCGCCGATGCCGATCGCGGCCGGCGTGATCGCGTTTCAGTTGAGGACCCTCTGGGGCATCGAGACGCGCAGCGCCGACTTCCACCCAGGCGCCGGCGATGGCCTGATCGTGCCGGTCGACGACCGGTCGGCCCTGCTGTTCGCGGCCCCCAGCCTGTCCACCCTGTGGCGGTTCATCCTCAGGCCCACCGTCCTGATCATCATCACGATGCTGGTGTTCGTCGTGTTCCTGTCGGCCTATGCGGTGCGCTCGATCATCGCCCCGCTGTCGGCGCTGGGACGCGCGACCGAATCCTTCGGCCATTCGCCCGACGACGACCGCCTGATCGATCGCAGGGGCCCACGCGAGATCGGTCAGATGGCCGATGCCCTGAACGACATGCGCACCCGCATCCGGGCCCTGATCGACGACCGCACCCGCATGCTCGCCGCGATCAGCCACGACCTGCGGACACCGCTGACCCGCCTGCGGCTGCGGGCCGAACGGATCGATGACCCGGAGCTGCGGGACGGCATCCTGTACGAGGTGGTCCGGATCAGCAGCATGCTCGACGAGACGCTGGAATATCTGCGGCCCGGCACCCGCGAGGAACGGATGGCTCCGGTCGACCTGCCGAGCCTGCTGCAGACGATCTGCACCGAATTCGGCGATGTCGGGCACGGCGTCACCTATGCCGGGCCGCCACGCCTGGCCTGGGTCTGCCGGGCCAACGCGCTGACCCGCGCGGTCAGCAACGTGGTCGACAATGGCGTGCAGCACGGTTCGGCGGTGCAGGTCGGCCTGCGGATCGGCAAGGGCGGCATGGCGGAGATCGTGGTGGCGGATGACGGCCCGGGCATCCCTGCGCCGCTGCGCGAGAAGGTCTTCGATCCGTTCTTCAAGGGCGACCACAGCCGGCCCGCGGCGACGGGCAGGGGCTTCGGGCTGGGCCTGTCGATCGCGCGCGACGTCGTCCGCGGCCATGGCGGCCGCATCGAACTGCTCGACCGCCTGCCACACGGCCTGGTCGTCAAAATGTCGCTGCCCCGAAATCCAGCCGATCTGCGGCCGGAGCCTCCAGCAACATCTCTTAACATAACTTAAAACCTGTCCACCCGACCGGCTTTTATTCTCCTGGCTCAATCGAGTCACAGGATGAATCGCATGCCAGCGTCGTTATCGACTGCCGTTTCTTCGTTGCAGCGGAATATCAGCCGAATCAGGACTTGCGCGCCTCTGGTCGCGGCGGGTGCATGTCTGGTCCTCCCGGCGGCCAGCATGCGCGCCGAGGCCCAGGACGCGATCATCGTGCCGCAGGTCGCCCCCGCTCCGGAGGATGCGGGTCCCCGCGGCGACTGGACCTTCGTGCTCGGCGCCGGCGCCCAGGTGGGGCCGAGCTACGAAGGGTCGGACAAGTTCTCGGTCGCGCCGGGTCCGTTCGTCTCGATCAACTGGCGCGACCGGGTCTTCCTCGACATGCAGCGCGGGATCGGCGTCAACGTCGTGCGCACCGACGCGCTGCGGCTGGGCGTGTCGGTCGGCCTGGCGCCGGGCCGGGACGAGGATGACGAGGACCATCTGAAGGGGCTGGGCGACATCGACACGGCCGCGCGCGGCCATGTGTTCGGATCCTACTCCTTCGGCATGTGGCAGATCGGCCTCGACGTGGCCAAGGATTTCGGCGGCAGCGAAGGCCTGCAGGTCCGGCCCGACATATCGGTGAAAGTGCCGCTGTCCGAGAGCTGGACCCTGTCGTCCGGCATCTCCGCCACCTGGGCCGACGACGACTATATGCAAAGCTTCTTCGGTGTCTCGCCGTCGCAGTCGCGGAACTCGGGGTTGGATCGATTCGACGCCGGGGCCGGGTTCAAGAGCGTCGATTTCAGCGTCGGGCTGCGCTGGACGTTCTCCGAGAGCTGGTTCGCCATGGCCAATGTCGGCGTCGGCGTCCTGCTCGGCGACGCGGCGGACAGCCCGATCACCGAGAGCCAGGTGCAGCCCTCGGTCGGGCTGGCGGTCGGCTACCGGTTCTGAGGCCGGATCGTGCTCGCACTCGGCCTCATCGAAGCGTTGAGGGACCAGATCATGACCTTCGCCCTGCTCTGGCTCGGCGGCATCCTGCTCTGCGCCGCGCCCTATCTCTGGGCCCTGTGCCGCGCCGCCCGGGATTCGGCGCGGCCGCAGCTGCCGTGGCGGTCCAAATAAGAGAGGCGGCGGGTTCCCCCGCCGCCTCAGTCATTCACGGGATGAACTGGCGGTCAGAGCACGAAATCGCTCACCGCCAGAATGCCGTTCAGCCCCTTCAGCACGATGTGGAAATCCGACGCGCCGTCGCCATTGATGTCGCCGGCAACGGTGATCACGCCCGAGCTGGTGTTGAGGGCACGCAACTCGCCGGCATGATTCGAGAAGCCCGCCGAGCCGATATAGGTGAAGGCCTGGTTGCCTGCCACGCTGGTGTTGGCGTCGATCGCGGAAAGATCGATGCGGTCACCCTGGCCATGACTGAAGTCGATGACCACGTCGGCATTGGCGCCGACGGTGCTGTCGCCGACCGCGGAGAAGACGAAGCGGTCGGCCCCGGCGCCGCCCGACAGCGAATCCCGTCCCGCGCCGCCGTTGATCGTGTCGTTGCCCTCGTAGCCGTTGAGGACATTGTTGGCGACATTGCCCGTCAGCGTGTCGCCGCCCTTGCCGGCATTGACGGCCTCGATGCCGATCAGGATGTCGCCCTGCGCCTCGCCGCCACTGCCGATGCCGGTCGCGAGATTGACCGTGATCGCGTCGGTGCTGCCGTAGTAGCTGACGGTATCGGCGCCGGCGCCGCCATCGAGAGTGTCGGCCCCCGCGCCGCCGCGCAGGAAGTCCGCGCCGCCGCGGCCGTAGAGGGTGTCGGCGCCGTCGCCGCCATCGAGATTGTCGTGCCCGGCCACGCCGATCTGCGGCGAGGTCGGCGGCGGCGGGGTCACCGAGACGTTCAGCTCATAGGTGGCGCCGGCGGGGACGGTCTGTTCGACATCCCCGGTGTCGTTGTTGTATTGCCCGACCACGATGTAATAGTCGCCGGTCTCGGCAACCTTGAAGCTGAACAGCGAATCCGTCCGGCGGGCGGAGCCGGGGTCGTTGCCGCCGTCGTCGTTGAAGGCGACCACGGTGCCGTCGGCCCGCTGCAGCCAGATGGCGCTGTCGCTCAGCCCGTCCGAGGTGTGGTCGATGTCGGCGGTGATGACCGTCCCCGCATTCACCGTCAGCTTGTAGTAGGCGCCATGGCCGTTGCCGGTGGCGTTGACCGTCGAATGCGCCAGGGTGGTGGCGTTGCCGATATCGGCGTCGGCGGCCAGCGTGAAGTTGTTGGTCAGGCCGACGGCGGTGGCGACCGAGTTGTTGGTCGCGCTCGGTGCCAGCGTGGCGTAGCCGTTGCCCATGCCGACGCCGGTGACCGGGAAGGGAGCGAAATCGCCGTCGAGCGTGTCGTTTCCGGCGCCTCCCTTCAGCACGTCGTCGCCGCCCTGTCCGACCAGTTTGTTGGCGAGGGCGTCGCCGGTCAGCTGGTCTTTGTGGGCGGAGCCTGCCAGGCCCTCGATCGAGATGTAGGTCTCCGGATGCGAGCCCGGCACCAGGAGCGAGATGTTCACTCCCGTGGCACTGCCGTAATAGGCCGCCATGTCCAGGCCGGCGCCGCCGTTCAGCGTGTCCAGCCCGCCGCCGCCGGCGAGGACGTCGTCGCCCGCGGCGCCCGACAGCACGTTGACGCCCGCATTGCCGATCAGCGTATCGCCGAACTTCGAGCCGATCACGTTCTCGATGTTGGTCAGCTTGTCGAACTGGTGCGTCGTCGTGGTGTCGCCTTCGCCGTCGCCGCCAAAGGCGGTGCCGGTCGCGAGGTTGACGGTCACGCCCTCGGTCGCGGGCGTCCGCGCCGGGCCGAACATCGGCTGGCGCTCGTCCAGCGTGTAGTCGGCCGTGTCGATGCCGGCGCCGCCGTCCAGGAAATCGGCCCCGGCGCCGCCGATGAGGAGGTCGTTGCCGGCGTCGCCGTTCAGCACGTCGCCGTCGCGGGCGCCCTCGAGCTTGTCGTCGCCGTTGCCGCCGCTGAGGACGTCACCGCCGCCGAGGCCGAGGAAGTAGTTGTTCGAGTCATTGCCGACGAAGCGGTCGATGCGGTCGTCCGACCCGATCAGGTTCTCGACGCTGAAGAAGGTGTCGCCGGATGCCGTGCCGCCGGCGGCGACGTTGGTCACCAGGTTGACCAGCAGCTGGAACGGGCTCTCCAGGCTGAAATCGACCGTGTCGTTGCCGGCGCCGCCGATGAAGACGTCGACGCCCGCCATGCCGCGCATGATGTCGTCACCGGCGCCGCCGTCGAGCACGTCGTTGCCCTTGCCGGCATTGATCGTGTCGTTGCCGTCTTCGCCATACAGCCGGTCGTCGCCGTCCTTGCTGTCGGGGCCGGTGATGATCGGCAAGGTGTTGTTGCGGTCGCGGCTGTCATTGGTGTCGGCGCCGCCGACGATGATGTCGTCGCCGGAGCCGCCATGGATCTCGTCGGCGCCGTTGCCGCCGTCGATCCGGTCGTCGCCGCCGCCACCCAGCAGCACATTGTCGCCGTCATTGCCGATGATGATGTCGAGGAAGGCGCTGCCGACGCCCTTCTCGATGTAGTACTCGGTCGCGTCGGCATTGTGGCCGTCGAAGATGGCGACGTTGTTGGTGTGGCCGTTGACGCTGGAGAAGCGGCCCTCGCGCAGGTCCAGGATGGTGCTGCTGGTCGAGCCGGAGAAATCGACCGTGTCATGGCCGCCGGTGTCGTGGATCACGAAGCCGATGTCATGGGTCGACCCGTCCGCCGTCAGCGTGTAGCCCAGCCGCGTGCTGCCGAAGCCGTAGACGTCGTCGCCGGTGTTGAGCTGGATGTCCTGATAGCTGCGGACGCCGCCCGTCACCGTCGAGAAATAGTGCCGGATGACGGCCTCGATATCGGCGATGCCCGGCGTGGTGTTTGTCCAGGCCGTGCTGCCGCCGATGTCGATGTTGTCGAAATACGACATCACCGAATACTGCTGGTTGTCATAGACCCATTTGGCATCGTTGTAATAGGTGATCTGCGGGCCGCCGGGGCCGCCGTAATTGTAGAAGCCGGGATGGTTCAGGCCCCATTCATGGCCGAACTCATGGATGAAGGTGTTGAAGATATAGCCGCCCGGAGAGGTCGCATCCGGCTCGGTGTCGTGGAAGCGCTGCCCGACGCTGACATAGCGGCCGGCGGAATAGGCGCTGCCGTCGTCCTGCTCGCCGACCTCCGGGCTGACCACTTCGAGATAGTCGGTGGCCGCGTTGAAGGGGTGATCGGTGACGATCTGGAACTGCAGCGGCGTCACCGACGACCACATCTGCAGCGCCCCGGTGGCCGCCTCCAGATAGGCCGGATGGTCGCTCAACTCGGACAGGTTGACCACGATCGGCGATTGCGCCATCGCCGGCGTCAGCGGGCGGTTCAGCGCGCCGAGGTAATTGAGAAACGTCTCGTAATTGGTGTCTTTGTTATATGGGTTGTCCGGGGTCTGGTCGATGTTCTGCCAGTTCTGCAGATCCTCCGGGCTGATCGTCAGCGAGCCGGCGCTCGCCTGTGCTGTCGGGGTGGAATGTTCCTGTTTGTAGCCCATCTGGCATAGGACGCACATGTGTTTCCCCTTTGATGTCGGCCCTGGCATGGGTCCGTGTCGGGTCGGCGCATTCGGCGGCGAATAGATTCCGGTTCACGGAGGCCGTGACAGCTTCGGCCGTGGTGTCAGCGTTTGGGATTTGTCTTGTCAGCTGTCGGCGCCGGACTCCGTCCGTCGCCCGCACTCAGCGCGTCCGCGCCGCGCCCTGGGCATCATGGTGCTGACATCGTCCCGGACGCGGCGTCTGCGCCGGCAGGGGCGATGCTTGGCCCGTCGGGATCGATGTGGGCGCCAAGGAACGACGCCGCGCCAGCCCCGACGTGAATCCGATGCTCATGGTTGTCGATGTCCCCCTGTTTTATGGTTCGCAGTCTGTCGACATGCCGGGCTGGGAAACGCCACGCGTCACCCGTCCAGCCGCTGCGGCCATTTCTTGACGGACGCCGATTGACAATGGCGCCACATCATGGCTCTTCCGCCTCGCAAACGAGAGGCGGAGCGCGATTCAACATCTCGACTGTCTGCGCACCTCTGGCCGTCATCCTTCGGCAATGTAGCGGCCGCCGCAATCAAAAAATCTCTCGCATTTGGTTACTTCGAAGGGATTCGTTGGTGTGCATACACCTGCTCTCGCGGGCCGAAGACAGATATTTCCAGAAAGCCTATCCTCTTATGCAATAGATTATCCAAAATTATCGGCAAAACCGTTCAATCCACTGTGCGGTCAATTGCTGCGAATTACGCGCGCCGCGATATGACTTACTTTTCGTTTGCAACCAACGGGAAGGGGACGGCCTCGGATGGCTCCCCTGCGGTTTGAAGCCGCCGCTACAATCTCTAGCGCGATCCTTGCCGAAAGTGACCACATCTTGTAGGGTCGCCGACCCTGCATCGCTGCCCGGACCGTGCGGTCCACGGCACGGGCCGAGGACGCCGTTCAACCCGCCGTGAGCCGAGAACAACGCCCATGACCATGCTCGACTGGTCCGACACCGCCGCCGCGCCGATCCGGGCGAAGCGGGACGATGCGCCCGGTACCGACGCCACCGGCCTCGGCGCCATCGACCGGTCCGGCGGCCGGGTCAGCATCGACGACAAGGCGATGATCAACTGCCGCGCCGACGTCAACCAGCTGCTGCCGATGAAGTACCGCTGGGCATGGGAAAAATACCTGGCCGGCTGCAACAACCACTGGATGCCGACCGAGGTCTCGATGCAGGCCGACATCGCGCTGTGGAAATCGCGCGACGGGCTGACTGAGGATGAGCGCCGGTCGGTGAAGCGCAATCTCGGCTTCTTCGCCGCCTCGGAATCACTGGTCGCGAACAACATCGTGCTGGCGATCTACCGCCACCTGACCAACCCGGAATGCCGCCAGTACCTGCTGCGCCAGGCGTTCGAGGAGGCGGTGCACACCCACACCTTCCAGTACGTGGTCGACAGCCTAGGCCTGGACGAGGGCGAGCTGTTCAACATGTACCGCGAGGTGCCGTCGATCACCGACAAGGCGGCCTGGGCCCTGCGCTACACCCAGAACCTGTCCGACCCGTCGTTCCAGACCGGCACGCCGGCCTCGGACCAGGCCTTCCTGCGCGACCTGGTGGCCTTCTACGTGATCTTCGAGGGCATGTGGTTCTACACCGGCTTCGCCCAGATCCTGTCGCTCGGCCGGCGCAACAAGATGGTCGGCATCGCCGAGCAGTACCAGTACATCCTGCGCGACGAGTCGATCCATCTGAACTTCGGCATCGACGTCATCAACCAGATCAAGATCGAGAACCCGCATCTCTGGACCAGCGCGTTCCAGGAGGAGCTGCGGCGGATGCTGGCCGAGGCGGCGGAGCTCGAGGCCGCCTATGGCCGGGACACCATGCCGCGCGGCTTCCTCGGCCTGAACGCGGCGCTGTGCGAGCAGTACATGCACGTCATCGCCAACCGCCGCTGCGCCCAGCTCGGCCTAGCCCCGGTCTTCGCCGAGACCGAGAACCCGTTCCCCTGGATGTCCGAGGCGATGGACCTGAAGAAGGAGAAGAACTTCTTCGAGACCCGCGTGATCGAGTACCAGAACGGCGGCGCGCTGAGCTGGGACTGATCCGCTCCGGCGCGTCCAGCCTGAGGACGACGTTGCTTCCGGCCCTGGCCAAGCCTAGCGTTCAGGCAGGACCAGCGGGCGGGGGTGGGCGATGCAGCGCATCTTGATCCTGGGCGCAGGGTTCGCCGGGCTGTGGGCCGCGGCCGGCGCGGCGCGGGCGCTCGATGCCTTCGGCGTCGGGCCCGACCGGGTCGAGGTGATGCTGGTCAACCGCGACGCCTGGCACGGCATCCGCGTGCGCAACTACGAGGCCGACCTCGACGCCATCCGCGTGCCCCTAGCCTCGGTGCTCGACCCGATCGGCGTGCGCCTGATCGAGGGCGAGGTGACGGACATCGACCTCGCGCAGCGCAGCGTCCGCTGCACGGTCGCGGGGGAGGGGACGGCGCTGCCCTATGATCGCCTGGTCTTCGCCCTCGGCAGCGGCCTCGCCCGGCCGGCGATTCCGGGGCTCGCCGAGCACGGCTTCGACATCGACACCTTCGCCGGCGCCCGCCGCCTGGCCGACCACCTGGCCGGGCTGGCGGAGCGGCCGGCAGCGCCGGGGCGCGACACCGTCCTAGTCGTCGGCGCCGGGCTGACCGGGATCGAGGCCGCGACCGAGATGGTCGACCGGATCGGGCCGGCGGTCCGGGTGATCCTGGCCGACCACGCGCCGCAGGTCGGCTCCGACATGGGCGACAGCGCCCGGCCGGTGATCGAGACTGCGCTTGCCGCGCTGGGAGTCGAGACCCGGATGGGCGTGTCGGTCGCAGCGGTGGCTGCCGGCGGGGCCACGCTGTCGACCGGCGAGGTCATCCCGGCCGCGACCGTGATCTGGTGTGCCGGCATGCGGGCCAGCCCGCTGACCGCCCGGTTCCCGGCGGAGCGCGACCGGCTGGGCCGGCTGCCGGTCGATCCGACTCTGAAGGTCACCGGCCGCGAGGCCGAATTCGCCGTCGGGGATTCGGCGCAGGCGATGGTCGATGACGGCCACGCCTCGGTGATGTCCTGCCAGCACAGCCGGCCGATGGGCCGCTTCGGCGGCTACAACGCGGTCGCCGACCTGCTCGGCCAACCACTGCTGCCGATGCGGATCGAGTGGTACACCACCATCCTCGACCTCGGCTCCTGGGGCGCCGTCTACACCGAGGGCTGGGACCGGCAGGTGGTGACCCAGGGCGCGACGGCGAAGCAGACCAAGCAGATCATCAACCGCCAGCGCATCTACCCGCCGCTGACCGGGGACCGCCGCGCCATCTTCGATGCGGCCGCCCCGGTGATCCAGGCGCCGCCGCGGCGGTGATGCTGACGCTCAGCCCAGGCTGACCAGCGCCGAGGCCGCGGTCTCGTCGGTGATCAGGCCCTGCAGCAGGCCGCGGGCCAGCACCGCGCGGATCGCCGGCACCTTGACCGTGCCGCCGGCGATGGCGATGGCCGGGCGCCGGGCGACGGCGTCGAGCGGCAGCCCGATCACCCGGTCGCGCAGGGGAGAGGGCAGGATCTGTCCCGAGGCATCGAGGAAATTGCCCAGCACCTCGCCGATCGCGCCGGCCTGGCGCAGCTCCTGGTATTCGGCGCGGCTGATCACCTTGTCCTGCAGCACCGGCGCGCTGTCGTCGAGCTGGCCGATGCCGATCAGGATGGCGTCGGCCCGCGCCGCCAGCGCCATGATCTCGCGGAACGGCTTCTGCTCCTCCAGCACCCGCCGGTCCGCGGCGCTCTCGGCGATCAGCGGCGCCGGCATCAGGAAGCGCTGGGCGCCCAGCCGGTCGCCGAGGCGCATCACCACGTCGAACGGGTTGTAGGAGGAATCGCGGGCGATGTTGCCGGTCACCGACACCACCTGGTGCTGCGGCCGCGGCGACGACGCCATCTCCTCCACCGCCGCGCGCACGCTGCGGCCGTTGCCGACGCCGATCACCAGCGGCGCCTCGGTGTCGACCAGCCGCTCGATCCAGGTGGCGCCGGCGATCGCCAGCGCCGGCAGGTTCGGCTGGGCCGGCGCCACCGGGTCGGCCGGCACCACCTCGCAGAAGCGCAGGCCATGGCGGCGGGCGATGCGCTCACCCAGCTCCATGCAGGCGGCAATCGGATGGTCGATGCGGACCTTGACCATGCCCTCCTGCGCGGCGAAGGCCAGCAGGCGCTGCGCCGCCATGCGCGAGACGTTGAGCCGCCGGGCGATCTCGTCCTGGGTCAGGCCCGAGACATAGGACAGCCATGCCGCCCGCGCCGCCTGGTCCCGCTTCCTCTCCGCCTGGTCGATCCCCGGCATTCCACGCTCCGCGCCGTTCCGTCCGCACCATCTCCGCCGATCGGGGCGTCCGGCGCAACGGTGGCGTGCAGCGATTGCGGTTCGCCGGCATCGCGGCAGCGGCGATGATGCCTGCTCCGGCCCGTGTCGAAGGACTTGACCGCAGCGCTGCGGAACGGTTCCTTCCGGCCGGACGGAAGCAGGACGCCCGCTGGCGGACAGGCGGGTGAGCGAAGGGGCAGATGATGATTCGGTGGGCCTTGGTTCTGGCGGTGGCGCTGGCGCCGTATGTCGCTTCGGCCGCGACCAAGCCGACGCCGGTGGCGGCGGAGGACAAGGTCCACGCCCAGCTGCGCCTGGCGCTGGAGCGGGCGGAGGCCGAGCTGGCTGCGGCGCCGTCGGCGATCCCCGTCGGCACTCTCAAGCCCAGCGCCGTCGACCCGCGCGTGCCGCTGCTGCGCCAGCGGCTCGACGCCATGGGTGTGGCGCTGCCCGAATCCGCTGTTCCTGCGGTGGCCGTGCCGGCCATCGCCCAGCCCGAAGCAGCGCTGGCCGAGCCGGTCCCGGTAGTGGTGACCGGGCCGGAACTGATCGGCCCGGTGGCGCCGGCGACGCTTATCTATGATGAGGCGCTGACCCAGCGGGTGAAGCTGCTGCAGTCGCGCTGGGGCCTGCGCGACGACGGCGTGGTCGGCCGCCGCACGCTGCGGGCGCTGAACTTCACCCCGGCGGACGAGGCGGCGTCGCTGCGCCAGACCCTGGCCCGCTGGCAGGCACCGCCGGCGCGCGGCAAGTCGATCACGGTCAATGTCCCCACCGCCGAGATCATCGCCTTCGAGAACGGGGTCGAGGTGCTGCGCAGCCGCGCCGTGGTCGGGTCGCCGCTGACCCAGACGCCGCTGATCCAGTCCAACATGATCGCGGTCAAGTACAACCCGGACTGGACCGTGCCGCCCGGCCTGACCAAGAAATACAAGGCCCAGATGGCCGCCGGCCGCTACGACGAGATGCGCAAGCACAACGTGGTGGTGAAGACGCCGGAAGGGCAGACCTTCGACCCGGCCCAGGTGCCGCCGGACATGGTCGGCACCATGGGCTGGAAGTTCTGGCAGCCGCCGGGCGACGACAACGCCCTCGGCCTGCTGAAGTTCGAGCTCGACAACGACCAGGCGATCTACCTGCACGACACCAACAACCGCAAGCTGTTCGCCACCGACAACCGGGCGGTGTCGAATGGCTGCATCCGGGTCGAGAATTATCTCGGCCTCGCCGCCTGGGTGCTGGGCACCGACATCCCGGCGGTCGAGGCGGCGATCGCCACCGGCACCACCCATTTCGCCCGGGTGCCGAGCCGGATTCCGGTGCGCATGACCTACTACCTGGCCTATCCGGACACGGCGGGCGGCATCCGCTACGGCGAGGACGTCTACACCCTGGCCGAGGGCAGCTAGCGGTGAGACTCCGACGCTAGCCGGTGTGGGCGGGAAGCAGATCTGACGTCACCAGCACGCGTGTCACGTCGGCTCGTACGGTGTCAGCGCGCAATACAGTCCGGGTGCCCGCGATCGAGTCGGTGTCGGCCACATGGCCGATTGGCATCTCTCTTTCTCGGGGGCGGGGCGAGCCGCCGGGCGAGGGTGATGCTGAGACCCGCGCCGATGGCGAGACAGGCGGCGATGCAGAGGATGGCGACGGTAAAGGCCTGGGTGATGGCCGCCGGATCGGTGCGCGCGCCGAGGACGGTGTAGAAGATCCCGCCGATCACCGCGACGCTGAGCGCGGTGCCGACCTGCAGGGTCGAACTGACGATGCCGGCGATCATGCCGGAAAAGGCCGGCGCGACGCGGCCCGTCACCATCCGCATCAAGGTCGGCAGCGCGAGCCCTTGTCCGAAACCGATGACGAACAGGGTGGCGGCAAGCGGCACGGGCGCGGGGGACATGCCGGCCGGGGTCGCCACGATGGCCCAGACCAAGCCGACAAATCCGACGGCCTCCAGCCCCATGCCGATCGGATTGACATAGTCGCCGAGGATGCGCCTGCAGAACGGAGTCGACAGCGGCCCCAGCAGGAATCCCGCGCCGAACGGCAGGAAGACCAAGCCGGCGCTCAGCGCGGTCGCGTGCAGCGCGTCCTGCAGATAGACCGAGAACAGCAGGAAGAAGGCCGCGATCGCGTAGAACAGCAGCGCGATCAACAGCGCGCGGCCCAGCCCCGGCGCCTGCACGGCCGCCGGATCGAGCAGGGGCGTGCCGCCCGCCTGCGCCAGCCGGGTCTCATAGCGCCAGAAGAGCCACGCCAGCACCGGCACCGCCATGAGCGACAGCCAGGACCAGAGCGGCCAGCCTGCCTCGCGCCCCTCGATCAGCGGCACGATCAGGGCGCCCAGCGTCACCATCGACAGCGCCGTGCCGCCGAGGTCCAGCTTGCGCGCGTTCTGCGCGCGCGTTTCCTTCAGCAGGGGAATGCCGAACAGCACGACCAGGATCGCCACCGGCAGGTTGACGAGGAAGATGGCCCGCCAGCCCAGGCCCAGGAGATCGAGCGAAATCAGGATGCCGCCCAGCGCCTGGCCGACCACGGCGGCCAGGCCGAAGACCGCGCCATAGAGGCTGAGCGCGAGCGGCCTTTCCGCTTTGGGGAAGATCGCCTGCACCGAAGCGAGCGCCTGCGGCGCCATCACGGCCGCCGTCACGCCCTGCAAGGCGCGCCCGGCGACCAGCGCCCACGGCGACCATGCGAGGCCGCACAGCGTCGATGCTGCGGCAAAGCCGATCAGCCCGATAAAGAACACCCGGCCGCGGCCATAGAGATCGCCAAGGCGTCCGCCGGTCGTCAGCGTCACGGCATAGAGCGCGGCATAGGAGGAGATGACGAGCTGCTCCACAGAGGACGCGGCGCCCAATTCCCCGCGGATCGAGGGAAGTGCGACATTGACGATGAAGAAATCGAGCGGTGGCAGGAACGCGCCGACCAGCAGGATTACGAACATCGCCCAGCGGCGCGGGTCGGGTGCGGCGGCATCGCCCCGAGACCGAGCCCGAGCCGCCGGCACGGATTCCGCTTGAGAGTCTGTCGTGCTCACGGATGGGGCCCGTTCTCGATGGTGAACGTCGCGATCGCCGGCTTGTCCCGGGTCGGCCCAACGGCTGTCGCGTTGCCGCCGCTCAAAAGGGGAATCGCCAGGCTGCGTTGCGGCTTGACGGCTGTGACCAGATCCACGTCGGCCATCACCTGCGCCGTTTCCGGCGAGGCCAGGGCCGTTCTCATGGCGGCTTCGTCCCGAAAGACACAGGTCGCGATGGCGATCAGGCCGCCGCCATCCCCCTGCGGAAAGAAGCCCGCGAGGCGTTCCAGCCCGTATGGGCCCCAGCATTCGAGCACGAGCGGGAAATGGACGTTGATCCAATGCTCGCGGTCGAATGGCGTGTCGGCATTTCCGGCATAGGTCACGTACATGGTGATCATGGTGTTGCTCCTCAGCTTTGAGTGTCGAAATCGGTGGCGATGGAGATGTCGCGCCAGGCGGCCATGTCGGCGCGGAATGCTTCCAGCTTCCGCTCCGCGATCGCGTGGGCTCTCGGCCCGAGCGGAAGGTGCAGTGGCGGATGCTCGGCATCGATGGCCTGCAGCATCACGGCGACGGCCTTGGCGGGATCGCCCGCCTGCCTGCCGTTGTTGGTCTGGCGATAATGGCGCCTCGCATGCACGATGCCGGCGTAGGCGGCAATCTCCCGCGCCGCGGTGATGATCGAGCGGCCGAGAAACTCGGTGCGGAAGGGGCCGGGCTCGACGATGATCACGTTCAGTCCGAGGGGACGGAGCTCCTCCGCGAGCGCTTCGGACAGGCCTTCCACCGCGAACTTGGTCGCATTGTAGATTCCGGAGCCCGCAGAACCGGCGATGCCGGCGCCGGAGGACAGATTGACGATGCAGGCTCCTTGGCGCCTGCGGAGCGCCGGCAGCGCGGCGCGTGTCGTCTCGATCAGGCCGAACACATTCGCCTCGAACACCGGCCGGTATTCGCCGGGCTCCGCCTCCTCGATCGCCCCGATGAAGCCGAATCCGGCGTTGTTCACCAGGACATCGAGACCACCGAAGGCGCTTTCGGCCAGCGCGACCGCCTCCGCGGCGGCGCCGGGCTGCGTCACGTCGAGCGCTATGCTGCGCACCGTATCGGGGAAACGGTCGCACAATGCCTGCAAGGCATCGATCGAACGGGCGGTGGCGACAAGGCGGTCGCCGCGCCCGGCGACCGCCTCGGCGAGTTGCTTCCCCAGACCGGACGAACATCCGGTAATCAGCCAGGTTTTCATCAAGTCCTCCTGCAATGCGTCGGACGGGTGCCCGCCTCACGGGCGCCCGCCAAGCGGCCGGCAATTCCAAGCCTGCACGAGGTGGATTTAGGCGATCAGATCTGTACGATAACTGACAATATCGTACGGTTTCCGTTCACTTTTGTGGGTCGACCCTATGGAGTGGAGTGACGTCCGGATTTTTCTGGCCATAGCCCGTTCCGGTACGCTGGGCGGCGCGGCCCGCGCGCTTCATCTGAGCCATCCGACGGTCGGACGCCGCCTGAGGGCCCTCGAACAGGCAACCGGCCATACGTTGTTTCAGAGAACGGCCGACGGCTTCGTTCCGACCGAGGAGGGCAACGCCGTCATTGCCATGGCGGAGCAGATGGAAGAAGGCGCCCTGGCCATGGAACGGCGGCTCGCCGGGCAGGAGCAGGACCTTCAGGGCAGCTTGCGCATATCGTCTGCCGACTGGTTCGGCGCCTATGTCCTGCCGCCGATCATCGCTGACTATGCGAAGGCGTATCCCCATGTCGACGTCGAGATCCTGACGGGCACTCGCCTATTCAGCCTCGCCCAGCGGGAGGCCGACATCGCCTTCCGGATCGTCCCGTTCAACACGCCCGATGTCGTGCAGCGACGGCTGATCTCACTGGCCTATGGTGCCTATGTCGCGGCGGACTCTCCCGAGCCGGCCTATGGCGATGGAGCCGGCTTTCGGCTCATCACCCACGACACGTCGACGGGCCAGTTCCCGGACATCGCCTGGCTCGAGGAGAGCTTCCCGAACGCGAGGCCCGTCCTGCGCTCGAACAATCGGAATGTGCAGGGACGCATGTGCAGGCAAGGCATCGGCATTGCCGTTCTGCCGCAAGTCGTCGGCAATCAGATGGCGGGCCTGCGCCGGCTCGACCTGCCGGCGGAGCCACCCGGCCGGGATATCTGGATGGGGTATCATCGCGACATGAGGCGTCTTCACCGCCTGCGGGCCTTCATCACCACGGTGACCGATCACATCGCGGAGGCGCAGTCCTGACTCGCCATTTCCCGCGGGTGCCAGGCGTCAGACTTGCACGACCAGGACCCATCGCCTCTCCCGCAAGCGGGAGAGGCAAAAACTCGCGGCATTGGTGCATCAGGAAGTCGACGCCTCGCGCCGCTCCCTCGTTATCTATGGCGCTATTGCAGAGCATAATTTATCTCGAATCCAACATTGTCGGCCCATTGATCCACTAGATGCGCGACCCGCGCGAATCATGCTCTAAGCGAGTCATCGGACTCACGAACTCCTTCCTGGATCGCGCGCGACAGCATCAGCCAGGTCACCGTCGAAACTGCGACGGTCCGCGACGGCGCGCCCGGGGTGGCCATTGCAACGGAGCGGAAAGCCATGCAGCGGATCAGCCGCCTGTCTCGTCCCGTCATCGTGTCGCTTCGCCCGACCCTTGCCGTCCTGCTCATCGCCACGCCGGCGTTGGCGGCGGAGTATCAGCCGCGCGAGACCTTCGCGCCGCGCGAGATGGGGCAGGCGGTCAACGTCTATCGGTCGGGCAACGGCGCGCCCGGCCCGGAGTACTGGCAGAACCGCGCCGATTACCGGATCCAGGCGACGCTCGACCCGAAGTCCCCGTCGCTGAGCGGCGAGGAGGTGATCGCCTACACCAACAACAGCCCGGACGCGCTTGGCGAGCTGTGGCTGCAGCTCGACCAGAACATGTACCGGCCGGACAGCCGCGGCACCTATGCCGCCGGCAAGCCGGACAAGGGCTCCTCCGACGGCTACGTGCTGGACGAGGTCGCCATCGAGCGCGACGGCAAGACCACGCCGGTGTCGGTGCAGGTCAGCGACACCCGCGGGCGTATTTCGCTCGGCACG
This sequence comes from Inquilinus sp. YAF38, assembly GCF_052113205.1. Taxonomy (NCBI): domain Bacteria; kingdom Pseudomonadati; phylum Pseudomonadota; class Alphaproteobacteria; order Rhodospirillales; family Rhodospirillaceae; genus Inquilinus; species Inquilinus sp. YAF38. The sequence goes on from NZ_JBFRCU010000004.1 coordinate 150,797, forward strand.
CCGCTGGCGCCGAAGGGCGGCCAGCTCAAGCTCCACATCCGCTACCATTTCACCATTCCGGGCGAGGAATGGGGCGGCCGCATGGGCTGGGGCAAGGCCAAGGACGGCCCGATCTACAGCCTCGCGCAATGGTATCCGCGGATGCAGGTCTATGACGACATCCGCGGCTGGGACACGCTGCCGTTCCTGGCCCAGGAGTTCTACCTGGAATACGGCGATTTCGACTACGCGATCACGGTGCCCAGCAGCATGATCGTCGCCGGCTCGGGCGAGTTGAAGAACCCCGACGAGGTCCTGACAGCGGACCAGCGCGCCCGGCTCGACCAGGCCCGCGCCAGCGACGCGACGGTGGCGATCATCACCCCGCAGGAGATCGGCGGCGCCGCGACACGGCCGAAGACGGACGGCACGCTGACTTGGCATTTCGCGATGCAGCACACCCGCGACGTGGCGCTGTCGATCTCGCCGGCCTTCGCCTGGGACGCGGCCCGCATCAACCTGCCGGAGGGCAAATCGGCGCTGGCGATGTCGTTCTATCCGGCCGAGAGCCAGGGCGCCGACCGCTGGGGCCGGTCGACCGAATACCTGAAGGATTCGGTCGAGCGGTTCTCCGCCCGCTGGTATCCCTATCCCTGGCCGGTCGCGGTCAATGTCGCGGGGCCGGACAACATCTCCGGGATGGAATATCCGGGCCTGCTGTTCGACGGGATCAGCGACGAAGGCAAGGACCTGTTCTGGATCACGGCGCATGAGATCGGCCACACCTGGTTCCCGATGATCGTCGGCTTCGACGAGCGCCGCGACGCCTGGATGGACGAGGGCTTCAACACCTTCATCGACGTCTACCAGTCGGATGATTTCAACAAGGGCGAATACGCGCCGAAGCGCGACAGCGAATATGCGCCGGGCGGCGGCAACCCGGCCGACGAGATCCTCGCCGTGCTCAAGGACCCGGACGCGCCGATCATCCTGTCGCGCGCCGACACGATCATCGAGAAGTACCGCCACCCGGTCACCTATTTCAAATCGGCCTTCGGCTTGGTCCTGCTGCGCGAGGAGATCCTCGGGCCCGAGCGCTTCGATGCCGCCTTCCGCGAGTTCATCGCCGCCTGGGCCTTCAAGCATCCCAAGCCGGCCGATTTCTTCCGGTTCATGGACAGCGCCGCCGGCGAGGACCTGTCCTGGTGGTGGCGCGGCTGGTACGACCACAACTGGTCGCTCGACCTCGCCATCGGCAAGGTCCAGCCGGGCGATGCGGACAAGGGCACGGTGATCACCGTCGAGGCCAAGGACAAGCTGGTCATCCCCGCGACCCTGCGCGTCGATTTCACCGATGGCAGCCACCGCGACTATCGCCTGCCGGCCGAAAGCTTCATCCGCCAGGCGGCRACGACGGTGACCATCGAGCCCGGCAAGACGGTCGCGCAGGTGATCCTCGACCCGGACCACAAGCTGCCGGACGAGGACCGCACCGACAACCTCTGGAAGTCCCGCACGCATTAGCAGGGCCTATCGAAGCCGAGCCGGCGGCCCTGCGCTTCGGTGCGAGCGTGGGACCTGCCGGCGCGTCCGGCGCGGCTGATGCCGATCGGGCAGGGGGTGTCGGACTCTCGTCCAGCCGTTCGTCTTCAAGACGGACGAGCTATGGAGAGCCGTGATGACCGCAACGATTACCGCCTTTGCACGGTCGCCCGATCGTGGCAATGGGCTGGCGCGCGACATGCGCCTTCGCTGGGCATTGGAAGAGGTGGGCCAGCCTTACGAGGTTCGCCTGCTGTCGTTCGAGGCGATGAAGCAACCCGCGCACCTCGCACTTCAGCCCTTCGGGCAGATTCCGACCTATGAAGACGGCGATCTCGCTTTGTTCGAGTCGGGGGCGATCGTGTTCCACATCGCCGAGCGCCATCCGGGCCTGTTGCCGGACGATGCGAAGGCCCGGGCGCGCGCGATCGCCTGGATGTTCGCCGCGCTCAACACGGTGGAGCCACCGGTCTTCGACCGCGCCCTCGCCAGGATCCTCGAACGCGACCAGCCTTGGTACGAGCAGCGCCTGCATGGCCTCGAGGACATCATCCGGAAACGGCTGGACGGCCTGTCCCGCCACCTCGGCGATGCCGACTGGCTCGATGGTGCGTTCAGCGCCGGTGACCTGCTGATGGTGACGGTCCTGCGTCGGCTGCAGGGATCGGATGTGCTGGGGGAGTATCCGAACGTCGCCGCCTATGTCGCCCGGGGCGAAGCGCGGCCGGCATACAAGCGCGCTTTCGGCGCTCAGCTGGCGGTTTTCACCGCGGCATCGACCCGCTGACAAAGGCCCGCTCCGGGCCCGGAGCGGTTATGCCAAACTCAGGATGCGACCGGCGGCGCACCGATCAGCCGGAAGAACTCCGCCGCCTGCGGTGGCCCCTCCGGCCAGGCCGGGACCTGCGGGTCGATCGTCAGCCAGGGCTGCTTCCGCTTGGTCCACATATGGGCCACGACGGCCAGGCGGTGGCTGTCGTCGAAGGTGCCGGCCCGGATCATGACCAGGCCCGGTCGCGAACTGTTGGTGTTATAGACCCGGGTGAAGCAGGCGGGGCAGGCGACCTGGTGCGAGATCCGGCGGCCGTCGGCGCTGGGCAGGTCGAACCGGCCGACCGGGGCGGTGCATTGGAACCGGTCCTGCGCCACGATCGCCTGCTGGCTGAACGCGCTGCCGGTCCAGGTCTGGCAGTCCAGGCAGTGGCAGGCATAGGTCAGCGGCAGGCGCTCGGCCTCGAGCCGCCACCGCACGGCACCGCAGCGGCACCCTCCTTCAATTCCGGCCAATCTGCTCTCCCGCGTATCGTCTGCGGGCCCGAGAATGCGGGATCGGGCCGGGGAAGGGAACGATCATGGTGGCCCGGTCGTACCTGGCCGATCGCGAATTAACAAAATGTTCAGTAGTATTATTGAGCGCGATCGTTCATGTTATGTTCTATGAACAAGGCGCAGACCGATCAGACATCGGAGGCCCCGGCCGCTCCCGCGGAGGAGCGGGCGGCGCGGCAGCTGCGCGTGCTGGCCCGGCTGAGCGAGATCCAGATGGAGGTCGCCGAGGCCACCCGCACCGAAGCGGTCGAGGCGCCGCAGCCCGGCGTCGACTATTGCGCCCGGGTCGCCGGCATCGCCCGGTCGGTGCGGCTGACCCTGTTGCTGGAGGACAAGATGTCCCGCCCATCCGAGGAGCGGCCGCGGAAGGCCGGGCAGGCTTGGGCGGACAGCAGGGCGCGGTCCCGGCTGCGGGTGACCCTGGCCATGGGCGCGGCGGTGACCGACGAGGCCGGGATCGAGCAGGACGAGGCCAATCGGCGCTTCGTCGAGATGGCCGAACGGCTGGAGCGGCCGGAACTGGCGGAGCTGGTCGAGACCTGCCCGCCGCTGGTCGCGGTGACCCGGCTGTGCCGGATGTTCGGGCTGCCGGAGGAGGCGGAGCGCTGGCTCGAGATCGGCGACGTGGCGCTGGCGGAGCGGGCCATCCGGATGTCGGGCGAGGCGGCCGCCGCTCCGGGGCCGGCCGGGGCCGAGGCCCTGGACCAGGGCAAGATCCGGCGCCGGCTGCGGGTCATCATGGCGCTGAGCGCCGCGATCAAAGTCGAGGCCGAGGGCAAGGACGAATACGAGCACCGCTTCTGCGAGATGGCCGGGCAGATGGACGGGCCGGAGGAGATGGAGATCGCCGAGAACTGTCCGGCGGTGGACGCCGTGGCCCGGCTGTGTCCGAGATTCGGCCTGCCGCCGGAGCAGGCGGAGCGCTGGGTCGCGGAATCGGACCGGTTCTTGGCGACGCTGGACCTGCCGCCGGTGGACCCGCCCGAGCCGCCGGACACGGGATGACGTCGTAGGTTGGGTTCG